>CALLYN010000132.1 GCA_937858455.1 uncultured Kouleothrix sp. | reverse complement strand
CGCAGGCCGACCAGGCCAAAGCCCAACGCCAGCCAGCGCAGCGCCGGCGTGGTGGCCAGCGCGGTTGGCGCCAGCACGCTCGCCGCCAGCGCGGCGTTGGCGATCAGGCTCAGCGCCAGAAAGCCGGTGAGGCGCTCGACAAAGATCGACGCGCCGGCCTCGCCATAGCTGCCAATCCGGCGGCCCAGCTGCACGCCGCGCATCGCGTCGCCGCCGATCGTCGTCGGCAGCACATTGCCGACAAACTGGCCCACCAGGTAGGCGCCGAACAGCCAGCGCAGCGGCTGGCCGCGCCCACGCGCGCGCAGCACCACGCCCCACTTGGCCGCGCTGATCGCAATGCCCGCCAGCTGCATCAGCAGCGCCAACCCCAGCAGCGGCAGGTCGATCGCGCGCCACGACTGCCAGATCAGCGCGGGCTGCGCCCGGCCGACGAGGTACACCAGCAGGCCGCCGCTCACCGCCACGCGCAGCAGCGTCAGCGGCCAGCGCCGCGCCGGGGCGGCATTGCTCACGAGCCCACCCCCGCGCCTAGCTCCTCGCGCACCACATAGATCGCCTTTGCCTGCGTCTCGTAATACGTGCGCACCACCAGCTCGCCGATCAGGCCCATCGTCACCAGCTGGACGCCCACGACAATCAGCAGCACCGCCAGCATCAGCAGCGGCCGGCTGCCGATCGACTCGCCCGCGACCAGCTTGGCGTACGTCAGGTACAGGCCTAGCAGAAATCCGAGGCCGCTGATGCTCAGGCCCAGCAGGCCGAAGATCTGCATCGGGCGCGTGCCGTAGCTCAGCAGAAAGCGGATGGTGATCAGGTCGAGGATCACGCGCAGCGTGCGGCCAATGCCATACTTCGAGCGGCCGAAGCGGCGCGGCGCGTGGTGCACCGGCAGCTCCGTCACCGCCACGCCCTGCCAGCTGGCGATCGCCGGGATGAAGCGGTGCAGCTCGCCGTACAGCCGGATGCCCGCCAGCACCTCGGCGCGATAGGCCTTGAGCGAGCAGCCGAAGTCGTGCAGGTGCACGCCCGTCACGCGCGAGATCAGCCAGTTGGCGATCATCGATGGCAGCCGGCGGTTCAGAAACGGATCTTGCCGGAATGCGCGCCAGCCGCTGACGACATCGTAGCCCTGGTCGATCTTCTCGAGCAGCATGCCGATGTCGTCGGGGTCGTTCTGCAGGTCGGCGTCGAGCGTCACCACCACCCGGCCGCGCGCCCGGTCGAACCCCGCCGAGAACGCCGCAGTCTGGCCGAAGTTGCGGCGCAGCCGCACCACGCGCATGCGCGCGTCGGCGCGCGCCAGCTCGCGCAAAATCGCGAAGCTGTTGTCGCGGCTCCCGTCGTCGACGACGATGATCTCGTAGCTCGCGCCCAGCGCCTCAAGCGAGCGCGTCAGCCGCTCGGCCAGCGCCGGCAGGTTCTCGGCCTCGTCGAGCACCGGGATCACTACCGACAGATCGATCGCTGCGGGCGGCATTTCCGCCAGCTCCGAGCCGCCGTAGTCGCTCGCGCGCTCTGCGATTGCCTCCATGTCGTATGTCCTTCTATCCACCGGCGCAGCGGCCCGCGCCCGGTGCGTGATGTGTGGGCGCATTATAGTACACCTTGATGACATCTCGTTTACGATTCGCAGCGGAACTGAGTACCACGCCGCATCATAGATGTGCGAAAGTAGCCATGAGCTTGTTCTGAGCTCGGCTTGTGCATGTATCGAAGGGCAGCTCAGCACCTCACACCGCCTTACGCTAACGCATCAGGAGCTTTGTCTATGCACCGACCTTCGAGCCAGCCGCGCGCCGCACGCGCGCCGCACGCGGCCACACTGCTCGTGCTGCTGGTTGTCGCCGCGCTGGCCGGCCTGCTTCAGCCGCCACCGGCCCACGCCACCATCACCGATGCCTACGCCAGCGCATTCGACCTGACATCCGCGCTGACGGCGGCGCCGTTCAGCTTCAGCGATGCCGCGACCGATGTTTCGACATTTACGCGCGACGCGGCCGAGACCGACGGCCTGAGCACATGCGGCAGTTACCCGCCCATCCCCGACAACACCTACAGCGTCTGGTACAGCTTCACGCCGTCGGCCAGCGGCTGGCTGCTGCTCGGCACCATGAATGCCGCCACCAACTACGACACAGTGATCGAGGTGTGGCAAACCGCGCTGCAGCCAGCCAACAGCATCGCCTGCAACGACGACGCGGTCGCCGGCAATCGGCGCTCGGAGCTGAACTTCCAGGTGACTGCCGGCACCCACTATATCATCGCCATCCGCCGCTACGGCGTATCGGCCATGGCCGCGCCCAAGCTGGCCTTCGACGCCGCGTTCAGCCCCACCCGCGAGCTGTTTGTCGACCAGACCAACGGCAACGACGCCAACACCGGCTCGCAGGCGCTGCCCTTCCGCACGCTGGGCAGGGCCGAGCATATGCTGCCGGCCAGCGGCGGCACGCTAACCGTGCTCGACCCGGGCAGCTACAACGAGTCGGTGACGCTGAGCGTGCCGACGACGCTGAACACTTCCGGCGGCGCGGTGTCGATCGCCCACCTGACGCTCGCCAGCACGTCGATCGCGAAAAGCGGCGCGATCGGCGCCAGCACCGTGACGGTGCAGCCCGGCGCGCTGGCGCAGGAGGGCGTGCAGGTGGCCGAGGCCGGCGCGACGGTGAGCCTGGCCGACGCGACCTTCACCGAGACGGTGACGATCGACAAAAACCTGACGCTCCAGGCCCTGCACGATGGCAAGCCTCTGATCCACCCGGCCAGCGGCCCGGCCATCCAGGTCAGCGCCGGCAGCGTACGCGTCACCGGCCTGAACCTGCAGGGCGACAAGAGCGTGCTGATCAGCGGCGGCAGCGGGCACGTCGTGACATTCAACAACCTGTTCGGCAACAACAGCGGCATCGCGATCGACAACCAGACCGCCAGCCAGGTCGACGCGACCCGCAACTGGTGGGGCGACCGCGGCGGCCCGCCCGGCGACGGCGATAATGTGAGCGGCGACGTGCTCTTCCGGCCCTGGTGCGACACCGCGGTGCCGACCTGCACCAGCCTCGTAGGCGCGGCAACCCAGCTGCGCTTCACCACCTCGCCCACGAATACCATGGCCGGAACCGCCTTCGCGGCCCAGCCCGTGATCGAGGCGGTCGACGACCAGGGCGTGCTCGACGGCTCGTTCGCCGGCGCGGTGACGCTGGCGATCCAGGGCGGCAGCGGCACGCCCGGCGCCACGCTCGGCGGCACCGCCACTATCACCGCCAGCAGCGGCATAGCCGACTTCAGCGGCCAGGGCCTGAATATCGACTACGCCGGCCAGGGCTACCGCCTCACCGCCAGCAGCGGCGCGCTTACGCCCGGCACCAGCGGCGCGTTCGCGATCACCGCCGACCGCCTGGTCGTGACGGCGTCGCCAGCCAACCCCACCGGCGCGGGCACGCCGCTGGCGATCAGCGTGGCCGCGCGCGACGGCTTCGGCCACACCGACGCAACCTACACCAGCACGGTCGCGCTGGCGATCCAGAGCAACCCCACCGGCGCGCCGCTGCTAGGCACCACCGCCAAGCCGGCGGCAGCTGGCGTCGCGGCGTTTGGCGGCGCGGGCGAGGCCGCGATTGCCAAAATCGGCACCGGCTACACGCTGCGCGCCAGCAGCGGCGCGCTTGCCACCGCCGACAGCAGCGCGTTCGATATTGCCAGCGGCACGCGCAGCACGCTGGTGTTCGATACATCGCCAAGCGCCAGCACCACCGCTGGCGTGGCCTTCGCAACCCAGCCGTCGGTGAGCGTGCAAGACAGCTTCGGCAATGTCGACACCAGCTTCGGCGGCGCGATCAGCCTGGCGATCAAGAGCGGCAGCGGCACGCCCGGCGCCACGCTCGCCGGCACTACAACCGTGAACGCGGTCAACGGCGTCGCCAGCTTCAGCGGCCTGAATATCACCACCGCCGGCAGCGGCTACCAGCTGGTGGCAAGCATGGGCGGCCTGCCGAGCGCCGCCAGCACTGCCTTCGACATCACGCCGGCTGCCGCCAGCGCGCTGGCCGTGGCCGCAGCGCCCGCCAACACCATGGCCGGAACCGCCTTCGCCACGCAGCCGGTGATCGTCGCCCAGGATCAGTTCGGCAACACCGACACCAGCTTCGGCGGCGCGGTGACGCTGGCGATCCAGGGCGGCAGCGGCACGCCCGGCGCAGCGCTCGCCGGCACTACAACCGTAAGCGCGAGCAGCGGCGTCGCCAGCTTCAGCGGCCTATCGATCGACAAGATCGGCGCGGCCTACAAGCTGGCCGCCAGCGCCAGCGGGCTGACGCCGGCCAGCACACCCGCCTTCGACATCACCGCCAACGGCCTGTTCTTCACCCTGCAGCCGGTCAGCACGCCCGCCGGGCAAAACCTGCTGGTGAAGGTGGCCGCGCAAGACGGCGCCGGCACCACCGACACCGGCTTCAACGGCCAGGTGACGCTGACGCTTAAGAGCGTGGGCCGCAGCGGGCCGTCGCTGCTGGGGACGACAACCGTGAGCGCAATCAGCGGCGTAGCCGACTTCAGCGCCGCCGGGCTGAACATTCAGAAAGCCGGGGTCGGCTATGTGCTGACCGCCAGCGCCGCCGCCCTGGCCGTGGGCGACAGCAGCGCCTTCGATATCACGGCCGGCGCGGCCACCAAGCTCGTAGTGATCAGCTCGCCGCCGAATACCCCCGCCGACGCGCCCTTCGCGCTCGCGGCCGAGGCCCAGGATAGCTACGGCAACCTGGATACCGGCTTCAGCGGTACGATCGACCTCGCCATCCAGGCCAACCCTGGCGGCGGCGCGCTGGGCGGCACCAGCGCCAAAGCTGCCAGCGGCGGCCAGGTGAGCTTTGGCGCCGCCGAGGGCCTGAACATCAACCACGTTGGCGCCGGTTATGTGCTGCGCGCGAGCAGCGGCGCGCTGGCCACGGGCGACACGGCGGCATTCAACATCACCGCCAACCGCCTGGTGTTCGCCACTTCGCCGGGTACGAGCGGGGTGGGGTACGCGCTGCGGCCCGCGCCGGTGGTGCAGGCGGTCGACAGCTTTGGTGGGGTCGACACCACCTTTGGCGCGGCAGTCGCCCTGACGATCAAGAGCGGCAGCGGAACGCCGGGCGCGAGCCTGCGCGGCGCGGCCGACAGGGCGGCGAGCGGCGGCATCGCCAGCTTCAACAGCGTCTCGATCGACCGGATCGGCGCCGGCTACCAGCTGAGCGCCAGCACCAGCGGGCTGGCAGACGCGACCAGCGCGGCGTTCGAGATCACGCGCGCGCTGACGTACGTGCCCTGGGCCATCCAGCCGCCGCTGCCCGACCTGGTCGGCAGCTTCAAGCTCAGCACCGACCAGGTCACGCCGTTCGAGCCAGTCGAGGTAACCGTCAGCATCACCAATACCGGCGACGCGCCGGCGGGCCAGTTCTGGGTCGACTTCTACATCAACCCGGCCGAGCCGCCGACCGCCGCCAACCAGCCGTGGGACAAGCGCTGCGGCAAGTCGCGCTGCAAGTACGGCATCGCCTGGTATGTCGACGCGACGCTCGCGCCGGGGCAGAGCGTGACGCTCACCTCGACGCGCGCCAGCTATGCCGGCCGCAACACGGCCTGGCCCGGCTACTTCGACACCAGCCGGCTGAACCTGTACCTGTACGTCGACAGCTGGAACCAGAATATCAGCTATGGCGCGGTGTACGAGCGCAACGAGGCCAACAACCGCTTCGATCTACACCTCGGCACTGGCGGCAACGCGCCGCCG
>CALLYN010000131.1 GCA_937858455.1 uncultured Kouleothrix sp. | reverse complement strand
GACTGTACCGTCGGCGCTGGGATCGCACCAGCTCCTGCCTTGCGGCTCGCGGGCTTGTCTGGGAATGTTGAGTGTTGATGTTTACGTTCTGAATTAGAAAGTCTCTCATTCAAAACTCAGCATTCAAAACTCAAAACTGCCAGCATCACCGCCGGTCGGGAATTGCACCCTGCCCCGAAGATCCTCTTAAGTTGGCATTCAGCATAGCACCGCGCCAGATCCTTGTCAAGCTGACCAATCGGTCAGGCAGAGGCACGTCAATGAAGGATCAATCCGCAGATTTCGCAGATTACACAGATATGAGGTCTATAATCTGCGCCATCTGTGTAATCTGTGGATAGATATATCCTTGGGCATTAGGCCAGCGCGGCAACTGGCTCGGCGTACTGCGCGGTAATGCGGCGGGCAGTTTCGTGCACCAGCGCGCGCAGCGAAACCGGCTCGATCACTTCGGCGCGCGTGCCAAAGCTCAACACCTGCTCACATGCGTGCTGCTCGCCCTCGAACAGCATCTCGACGCGCATGCGGCCATCGGCGTCGGGCGGGCCGGCGTGAAGCACGCGCGTGTAGCGGGCCACTGCGCGCAGATAATCAAATGCGTCTGCGTCGATCAGCAAGGTTGCCTGGAACTGCGGCAGATTCGTGCGGAATTGCTGCTTCGAGGCCTCCCAATGCGCCGCCAGGTCAAAGTCGGGCGGGCGGGCGCAGGGCTGCTCGCTGATGGTGGTGTGCTGCACGCGCGCGATCCGGTAGGTGCGAATCGTGTCGTCCACGCCCGCGATCAGGTACCAGATGCTGCCCTTCGCCACCAGCCCAAGCGGGTCGACCAGCCGCTCGACGGTGCTGTCGTCGGCGCGGGCGTAGCGCATGAATACCTTGCGGTCGCGCCAGACCGCCTCCTGAATGAGCGGCAGCAGTGGCACCGCTTCGCTCGACTGGCCCCAGCCGCCGCCGTCGATATGAATGCGCCGGCGAGCGTGTTCGGCATCGCGGCGCTCGTGGTTGGGCAGGGCAGCCTGCAACTTCAGCAGCGCGGCGTCGGCGGCCTGGCGCAGGCCCAGGTCGTTCAGGACGCGGCCGGACTGCGCCAGGAACAGCGCGCGCACCTCGGCCTCGTTCAGGCCGTTGAGGCTGGTGCGGTACGCTTCAAGCAGCGACCAGCCGCCGCCGACGCCGCGCTCGGCGACGATCGGCACGCCGGCAGCGCCGAGCGCCTCCATGTCGCGATGAATCGTGCGGGCCGACACCTCGAGGCGCTGCGCAAGCTCGCGCGCGGTGGTGCGCTGCTGAACTTGCAGCAGCAGCAGGATAGACAGCAGCCGATCGGCGCGCATGGGCTTTTTCCTTGGGCTTACGCAGCTGCGCTGTGCGGCTCCTCAATGCCGCATTTTTGCCCGTGGCAGCAGAGAAACTATCAAGCACCGCTCTGCCGAAGGCCGGGCGCGCCAACCGCGTAAGTCGTAAAAAAATATGACAATAGATGGCATATTTTATTGCTATACTTGGGCCGAAGCAAGCGAACTGAGCGAACGGAGCATGCGCATGAAGTATGGCTTTGTGTTTCCCGGCAACGACGTGCACGAGGCGGTGGCGTTTGGCATCGCGGCCGAGCAAGCCGGGTGGGATGGTTTTTTTGTCTGGGACTCGGTGTGGGGCGTAGACCCGTGGGTGACGCTGGCGGCAGTAGCGGTGCAGACCAAGCGCATCCGCTTGGGCACCATGCTGACGCCGGTGTCGCGGCGGCGGCCCTGGAAGCTAGCCGGCGAGACATCGACGCTCGACCAGATCTCGGGCGGGCGAGTGATCCTGGCGGCGGGCCTGGGCGCGCCCGACACCGGCTTCGAGGCATTTGGCGAAGAGACCGACCGCAAAATCCGCGCCGAGCTGATGGACGAGGGCCTGGCGATTATCGAGGGGCTGTGGCGCGGCCAGCCGTTTAATTTCAGCGGCAAGCACTACCAGGTGAAAGAGACGACGTTTCACCCCGCGCCGCCGCCGGTTCAGCAGCCGCGCATTCCTGTGTGGATGGTGGGCGGGTGGCCGCGCGAGAAATCGATGCGTCGGGTGCTTGCGTGGGATGGGCTGCTGCCAAACAAGATGGAGGCCGACGGCAGCCACGGCAAGGCCAGCCCCGACGACCTGCGCGCTATGAAGGCGTTTATCGACGAGCGCCGCACGCGCGACACGCCATTCGACATTGTGATGGAAGGAGTGACGCCAGGCGACCCAGCGCGCGCCGCCGAGCAGATCCGGCCGTACGCCGAGGCCGGCGCCACGTGGTGGCTCGAGGCGATCTGGACCTCGCCGAGCCTCGACCCGGTGCGCGAGCGCCTGCTGCAAGGGCCGCCGGCGCAGCCGTGATGCCTACGAAGGCTGAGCCCGCCAACTGCATAATACCAAATTCGCTTGATCACTTACACTTTGGTGGGGGTTTGGGGGCGGCTTCGCCGCCCCAAACCCCCACCAAAAAGAAAGTGGCAAACGCTGAGTTTACTCGGCCGCCGAAGCGGCCTGGGTGTCGTCGAGCGGGGCGGCTGTGCGAAGCTGCTGCTGCAGCCAGGCAGGAGCATCGCGACGGCTGCGTAGCTCGGCGGCGCGCTCGGCGAATGGGAAATCGAAGCCGTGGCGCGCCTGAAGCGCGGCGGCGCGGCGCGCTACGGCCTGCGCACCCAGGTGCGCCGGCCCGGTGCCGAACAGCACCAGCGAGAACTTCAGATCGAGCAGCGAGCCGGCTGGGAAGGCGGCCAGCAGCGCGCGGGCCTTGGCCGCGCAGCGCGGATCGGATTTGAGGATGTTGGCAGCCAGCACACCGCCAGGGGCTAGCCGCCGAGAACATAGCGCGTAGAACTGGGTTGTCGCCAGGTGGTCGAGCTGATCGGTGTCGTCGCGGAATGCATCCATGACGATCAGGTCGTAGGCGTGCGTGCTGGCCGCGAGAAAGCTGCGCGCGTCGGCGATATGCAGGATCTGGCGCGTGTCGAATGCCACGCCGAAGTAGCGCGGTGCGACCGTGGCGAAGGCTGGGTCGATCTCGACGTTGTCGATCGTCAGCTCGGGCAGGTGGTGGTGCAGCACCAGCGAGACGCGCCCGCCGCCAAAGCCGAGCACACACGCGCGGCGCGGCGCGGGCCGCCAGAGCAGCCCCAGCAGCAGCGCCTGAGTGTAGCGGGCAAGCAGGTGCAGCGGCCGCGCCGGGTCGATGCGCGACATGGGGCCTTCGAGCGTGCCGGACGCGCCGACAAAGAACAGGCCGATCTGGCCGCCCTGCGCGATGATGCGGATGTGGTGCATGCCGGCGCGCGCGTCGTAGAGCACGCCGTCGGGCAGGTGGCGCAGCGGCGCCAGCCGGCGCTCGATCGCGGCCAGGTTGGCGCGCTGCCAGTCGGCTGGCTGCATAGGCTACTTGTCGCCGCGCGGGTAGAACCAGTGGATGTAGGCGCACTGGTCGCAGATGTAGCAGTCGGCGCTGGGGTTCGACCAGTCGACGCGGAAGAATGTGGCGAGCGCGGTGTTGAGCTGGGCGCGCGTGGTATAGAAGTGGTCGTTCTGGCAGACCACGCAGTGTAGCGGCTGGCCGTTGACCTCGATCGGCTGGCTTTCCTGTGTGCTCATAGTATTTCTCCTTCTTCTTCTCCAGTGCGCCTGATCGCAGATGCTACTCAGGATTGCGCATCGGCAAGCCACTGGCCAAACTCTGGCGACTCGACTTTGGCCAGCGCCTTGTGCCACTTTGTCAGCGTCCAATCCCAGAAATCGTACTCGATTGTGCTGATGCTATTCTGGATGCTGCCCCACAGCACCCAGCCGATATTCGACATACAGTGGTAGAGCCACATACGCGCGATAAGCGCGCGGCTGGGCTGGCCAAAGTAGGCCGCGCAGAGCTGTTCGACCTGCTCGGGCGCGAAGTCGTTCTCGTTGCAGATGTTGCCAAGCTCGAAGCATGGGTCGTTGTTGCCGCTATACTCGTAGTCGACGAGCCGGAGGCGCGTGCCGTCGTCGATAAAGTTTTCGGCCAGCAGGTCGTTGTTGCAGGGCACCAGCGGCAGCGGGCGCGCGCTAATCGCCGCCTCGATGCGCCGGGCGACCGGCACGTAGCCCATGTAGCCGTCGGGGATGCGGAAGCCGTGGCGCGCCACGATCTCGAGGTAGAAATCCATCGTGCGGAACATGTTGAAGGTGTTGGCAAAGGCCGGGCCGGCGTGCAGCGCGCGCACCGACGCGGCGATGCGCGCGATCTGCTCGGGCTCGCGTAGGCGTGCGCTGGTCATGGTTGGGCCGTCGATGAACTCCAGCACCATCACCGGGATGTCGGGCAGGTAGTGAGCCAGCCGGGCGCCGACGCCAGTGCTGGCGGCCGCGAGCGTGTTGTGGTACTCGTGCTCGCGGTTCACCGCAAGCAGCTCGGTGCTGGCACCAGGGATGCGCACGACATAGCGCGCGCCGCCGACCTCGACACGGTAGTTGGTGTTGGTAAGCCCGCCGGTGAGCGGTACCGCGCGCACCTCGCGGCCGTGCCACTCGGGGATGCGCTCGATCACCTCGTCGATCGTGGTCATGCTTCCGCCTTACGCTATGTGTTGCTAACACGAGCTATGGGGTGGGGACTCGTGGGTGGATTTGCCGCCCCCGAACACTTCCTTTATGGGCAGTCGCGCCAACCGCCGTGGCCGCGACTGCCCATAAGAGGGCTCGCGCCCTCCAAGCCTCCCGCGCGGTGGGCGTTTTCGCCCTCGGCAGAGCGCTGCTTTTTCTGGTGCTCCGTGCCGAAATCGTGGCGCCAACACCGCTGCACAGAAGCTGGTACGAAGCTTGCTGCTACGCGCGCCCTGGTACTCACAGCTCGGCGCGGGCGAGGCGCTGGCGCAGCAGGTGATCGGCCAGCACCAGCGCGAGCATGGCCTCGGCGATCGGCACCAGGCGCGGCAGCACGGTTGGATCGTGGCGGCCGTGGATCTCGATCGCGCTCGGGTTGCCGGCGCGGTCGACCGTCTGCTGCTGCTGGGCGATCGAGGCTGGCGGCTTGGCGGCCAGGCGCACGCTAATCTCTTCGCCGGTGCTGATGCCGCCGAGAATGCCGCCGTGGTGGTTGCTGGCCGTGCCGATGCCGCCATCATCGCGGCGTATGAACGGGTCGTTGTTTTGCGAGCCGCGCAGATACGCCACGCCGAAGCCCTCGCCCATCTCGACGCCCTTGATCGCCGGGATGCTGAACATCGCCTTGCCGATATCGGCCTGCAGCTTGTCGAACACCGGCTCGCCGAGGCCGGGCGGCACGCCGCGCGCGCGCACCTCTACCACGCCGCCGAGCGAATCGAGGGCGCGGCGGGCCTGGTCGACGCGCTCGATCATCTGGGCCGCCACTGCGGCATCCGGGCAGCGCATAATATTGCGCTCGATCTCGGCTTCGTCGAACACCTGGGCCTTCAAGTCGCCGAGCTGCGCTGTCCAGGCCACGATGCTGACGCCATAGCGCGCCAGCAGCAGCTTGGCCACCGCGCCGCCGGCCACGCGCCCGATCGTCTCGCGCGCGCTCGAGCGCCCGCCGCCGCGCCAGTCGCGAAAGCCGTACTTGGCGTCCCAGGTGTAGTCGGCGTGGCCGGGGCGGTAAAGATCCTTGATGGTGTCGTAGTGCGACGATTTGGCGTCGGTGTTGCGCACCATCATGGCGATCGGCGTGCCGGTGGTGCGGCCCTCGAACACGCCGGAAAGGATCTCGACGCGGTCGGGCTCCTGGCGCGCCGACGAGACCTTGCTCTGGCCGACGCGCCGCCGGTCGAGCTCGCGCTGGATGTCGGCCTCGCCGAGCGCCAGGCCAGCCGGGCAGCCATCGACCACGCAGCCGACTGCGGGGCCGTGCGACTCGCCCCAGGTGGTAAGCCGGAAGACCTGGCCAAATGTATTGCCTGCCATGGAGGTTCCTCGTTCTTCATTGTGCGAATGCCTAGATACCGAGCCGGAGCGTATCGCCTCGGAGTTGCGCTGAAGCTCGGCATTGCCCGGGTCGGCGCGCAGCGCCCGCTCGATCTGGCCGAGCGCGCGTTCGCTGTGGCCAGGGCGGCCCAGCGCTAGCCCCTGCGCGCGATCCCAGCTAGCGAGGCTAAGCGCCAAGCCGGCGCCGCAGGCCGGGCATGCGTCTGAACGCGCCAGCAGCCAGGTATACGTATCGATCGAAGCGCCGCTCATCAAGCGTTCGCGGGTGATGGTGCCGGGCCACAGGTTGCTCAAGCCGCAGACGTGCCTCGGGCAGCCGCCTGCGCGTTCTTCTGCCGAAGCGCGGTTACAGCAGGTTCAGCTGCTCAAGCTCGGGCGCTGCGGCGTACAGCTCGGCCTTGCGCCCGCGCAGAAACGCCTCGACATCGGCAAGGTACGCCTTGGAGTTGGGGTAAAGCTTGCGGATCTGCGCGTAGGCCAGGCCGAGCGTGTGTAGGTAGGTACGATCGCCTGGGCGCATGCGATTTGCCACCGCCCACTCCTGAATAGCCATATACCACATGCCTCGATCGCGATAGCCGATGCCGCTATTGTAGTGCTCGGCGTGGTCGCCCTTCTCGACGACCGGGTCGAAGCGGATGAGCGGGCCAAAGAAATCGCGGTAGCTGAGGAGCGTGAGGATGATCGGCAGCAGCACGAGCAGCACGCCCAGCAGCAGTGGCAGCACGGTAGCGGCCATCATCAGCGCGCCCGACCACGGGCCGGCGCGGGTGGCAAGCGCGGCCAGGCTGCCGATCAGCGCGGCGCCGCGCAGCAGCAGGCCCACGCGCACGGCAACGCCGACGACGATCAGCGCGATATTGAGGAAGAAGAACGCACGGTTGCGTGCCCATAGGCCGCGCGCGAGGCCGATGCAGATCAGGCCGAACAGCAGCAGCGCGGCCAGCACGATCGCGAGGAAGCCGCTTGGCGCGGCGCCTGCGGCCGAGGCCGGCGTGGCGGGCGGCAGCAGCAGCACTACGCCGAGCAGCGCCGCGCCGACGATCGCGAGGACGCCGCCGATCACCCAGACGACCCCGAGCATTGTGAGCGCCAGCGAGCGACGGGCCGGCGGCGCGTCGCGCACCATCAGGCTCTGGCGGCACTGGGTACAGCGCTGCTGCTTGAGTGTGGTTGGCGCGCCGCAGAATGGGCAGGGGTGCTCGGCCGGGGCGCCGGGGCGTGGCTCGGCCGCAGCGGCGGGCTGGGCTG
>CALLYN010000130.1 GCA_937858455.1 uncultured Kouleothrix sp. | reverse complement strand
CCAGCTCGCGCGCCAGCGCCGCCACCTGCGAGGGCCGCACGGCCAGCCGGTGGTCGGCCATGGCGCCGGTGATCGACGGCGCGCTCTCGATCGCGTACAGGCGATTCATCGCGGCGTCGCCGCCGGCCGAAACCCTGCGCCCGGCCGCGAAATCGCGCGCGTAGCGCAGGCTGCCGGCCGAGCAGCTCAGGAAGTCGGCGTCGAGCGAGACGATCCGCGCGGCCAGGTCGAAGCGGTAGATCGTGCTTGCCGGCTGGCCGAAGGCCATGCGCGCGCCCTCAAACGCGCTGTCGCGCGCCACCGGCGCGTACTGGTGCCAGCGCGCACGCGGGTACTGCGCCAGCAGCGCCGCGATCTGGTCGGCCAGCGCCGGCGAGCTGATCGGCTCGGTCAGCAGGCGCAGCCCCGCCCCGCCGCGTGCGCCGAGCGCGCTCATCTGGCCGCCGAGGTCGGTCAGGAACCGATCCCAGGTGCTGATCCGGCCAAGGTTCAGCACCGCCTGCGAGCGGTCGGGGTCGTAGAGCGAGAGGATCGCCGCCTGCATGAACGCGTCGGAGGCGCCCAGGCTGGCGGGGTGCCGGGGATTGCCCTCGATCTTGACCGGCCGGCCCATGTGGCTCTCGGCCAGCACGCCGCTGGCCAGCCCGCCCAGCGTCAGCGCGGTGGCGTAGAACAGCGGCTTGCCCGGCACGATCTCGGGCGGCTGGGTGACGTACGGCACGATCTGCTCGCGCGGCCGACCGCAGGCCGCCAGCCCGGCCAGCGCCAGCGACGCGCCCATCATCTTCAGGAACGCGCGCCGGCTGAGCGGGTCGCCCCACTGCTCGGCGCCGCTGGGGAACTCGCGGCGCAGATAGGCCGCAAGCTCGCCGCCCTCGGCCAGCTCGTCCAGAGCGCGCCAGAGCTGCCGGCCGCGCAGCCCGCCCAGCCGCTCGCGCGTGGCGGCTAGCTCGGGCGGCTGGGTGCGCGTGTCTCGTGTCATTGGGTCGTTACCTCTTACACACGGCTAATGGTGGCAGGTCGAGCAGCTGGTGAGCAGCGCGACGCTCTGGATGTTGTACTCGCGCAGCAGCCGGCGGCCGAGCGTCGCCTGGTCTTCGGCGGGCGTATAGCCCATATCGAACACGTGCTCGCGCGGCCGGATGTACTGCTCGGGCGCGCGGTGGCAGTCGAGGCACCACTTCATCTGCAGCGACACGGCCTTGCGCATCAGCGGCATCTGGTCGACGCGCCCGTGGCAGGTTTCGCAGCCCACGCCCTTGGCCACGTGGATGCTGTGGTTGAAGTACACGTAGTCGGGCAGGTTGTACACCCGGTTCCACTCGATCGACGTGTTGTTCGCCAGGCTGTCGCGCACCGGCTGCAGCGCCGGGCTGGTGTTCCAGATCTGCGAGTGGCACGACATGCAGGTGTACGTCGGCGGGATGTTCGCGCTGGCCGAGGTCTCCACCGTGGTGTGGCAGTAGCGGCAGTCGACCCCCAGCCCGGCGACGTGGTGCTCGTGGCTGAACTGCACCGGCTGCTGCACCGGCACGTCGACGTCGGTGGCCCACGCCGAGCGGACGTAGGAGTAGCTAACCAGCAGCGCGCCGGCCAGCAGCGCCAGCACGCCAAACAGGCTGGCCTTGGCCACGGTATTCGCGCTCGGGTGAAAGACCTGCGACATATCGCGCCCCTATCACTCGCCCAGCGGTGGGCTGCGCCCCTGGCCCCTGCTTTTTATGACTCATAGGAGTTACGCACTTGCGTGTTTCGGCTTCCTCAAGCGGCGAGATTGAGCCTGTGGCAGCATGGTACCTGTTCATCTTCTGTGTGCAGTTTCCGCGCTCCACGCGGAAACTGCACACGTCGAAGCAGCTACCCAGCGCTGCGGCAGAGCTTTGCGCCTACACCACCTCGCGCACCTTGTCTTCGAGCACCGTCTTGATAATGCTGAAGCGCTTGCGCTGGCCCCTCGCCAGCGCCTCGGCGAACTTGATCGCCTGCTCGGTGCTGATGTGGCCGGGCATCGGCGGCTCGTTCGGGTCGACAACCGCCTGCACCACCGAGGGGCCGGGCTCGGCCAGCGCCGCGCGCAGCGTCGCCTCGGCCTGCGCGGGCTGCTCGACCGTGAAGCCGGCCGCGCCAACCGCGCGCGCGTAGGCCGCGAAATCGATCGGGTGCAGCTCGACGCCAAACTCGGGGTTGCCCTCAAGCACGATCTGCTCCCACTTGATCTGGCCGAGCGAGTTGTTCTTGACGATCACGATCGTCACCGGCATGCGGTACTTCACCAGCGTCGCCAGCTCGCCCATCAGCATGGTGAAGCCGCCGTCGCCGACAATCGCCACCACCTGGCGGCCGGGGTACGCCGCCGCCGCGCCGATCGCGTAGGGCAGGCCGTTGGCCATGCTCGCCAGCGTGCCCGAGGCCGCGAACTGCATGCGGCCGCGCATCTGGATGTAGCGCGCGGCCCAGGTGGTGAGCGTGCCGGTGTCGCAGCAGATGATCGCGTCGTCGTCGAGCAGCGCGTTCAGGCTGTGCACCAGCGCCTGCGGCTTCATGGGCATGTCGGCGCGCGTGCCGCGCTCCTCGAGCAGCGCGTTCCAGCTTTTCATGCGCTGCTGGGCGATTTCGAGAAAGCGCCGGTCGTCTTTGCGCGCGATCTGCGGCAGCAGCGCCTGCAGCACCGCGCGCGCCTCGCCCACCAGGCCAACCTCGGCGGGGTAGCGCTGGCCCACGCGGGTCGGGTCGATGTCGATCTGCACGCAGCGCGCCTGGCCGGGCTTGGGGTAGAACTCGAGGTACGGGAAGCTCGACCCGACGATCACCAGCGTGTCGCACTCGCGCAGCGCGTCTTGCGAGGGCGCGGTGCCAAGCAGCCCGATGCCGCCGGTGGTGTAGGGCGCGCCGTCGGGCACCGCGCCCTTGCCGAGCAGCGCCTTGACGATCGGC
>CALLYN010000129.1 GCA_937858455.1 uncultured Kouleothrix sp. | reverse complement strand
CGCGCTGCTGGCGGTGCGCGCCGACGGCTTCGTTGGGCGCTTCGCGGCCCACGCCGCGCGCCCGATCGTCAGCACCATCGGCGCGGGCGACGCGCTGTTCTCGGCGTTTCTGCACTCCTACGCCGCCGCCCCCGACCCCTACGCGGCGATCCAGCGCGCGATTGTGTTCGCCGGCTACAAGATCGGCTCCATCGGCGCGGCCGAGGGCTTCCTGAGCCACGCCGCGCTCGAGGCGCTGCTGGCCGAGCTGCCGGGCTAGGGCGCGCCTGGCTAAGAAGCTGGTGTGTGGCGGGGGCGGCTTGCCGCCCCCGCTTTGCTGCGCCGCGCCGGCGCATCTTTATGGAATTTTTATACCCCGCGCCACAAATCCCAACGCTATCTTTATACCAACCTCGCTATGATCAGCGGCAGCAGCGATGCGCGCCGGCGATGCGGCGCGCCGGAAACCAAAGGAGCTAGACGATGGATCTGCTGTACCTGGCCGCGGCAGTGCTGCTGTTCGCCCTGTCGTGGGGGCTTATCAAGCTATGCGAGCGACTATAGGAGCACGCCAATGACCGCGCTGTATCTGGTTGGGGCGATTGTATCGCTGGCCTTGCTGGTGTACCTGTTCGTGGCGCTTTTGAAACCGGAGCTATTCTGATGACACTCAACGGCTGCCTGCAGCTGCTGCTGTACCTGGCGGTGCTGATCGCGCTCGCCAAGCCGCTTGGCTGGTACATGGCCCGCGTCTACGACGGCCAGCCGGTCGGCATCGACCGCGTGCTTGGCCCGCTTGAGCGCCTGCTCTACCGGCTGTTCGGCACGCGCGCCGACGCCGAGATGGACTGGAAAGCATACACGGTCGCGATGCTGCTGTTCAACCTTGCTGGCTTTCTCGTGCTGTACCTGCTGCAGCGCGCTCAGGCGCTGCTGCCGCTCAACCCGCAAAGCCTCGGCGCGGTATCGCCCGACTCGGCCTTCAACACTGCGGCCAGCTTTGTGACCAACACCAACTGGCAGGGCTATGGCGGCGAGAGCACCATGAGCTACCTGACGCAGATGCTCGGCCTGAATGTGCAGAACTTCGTTTCGGCCGCGTCGGGCATGGCTACGCTGGTGGCGCTGATCCGTGGCCTGCGCGCGCGCTCGGCCGCGACAATCGGCAACTTCTGGGTCGACATAACACGATCGACATTGTACATCCTGCTGCCGCTGGCGCTGCTGCTCGCGCTGGCGCTGGTGTCGCAGGGCGTGGTGCAGAGCTTCGGCAGCTACGCCGATGTGCCGCTGGTGCAGCCGCAGAGCTACCAGCAGCCCAAGCTGGATGCCAACGGCAACCCGCTGAAGGATGCTAGCGGCAACGACGTGGCCGAGACCGTGCCAGTGACGCGGCAGACGCTGCCGATGGGGCCGGCGGCCTCGCAGATCGCGATCAAGCAGCTCGGCACCAACGGCGGCGGCTTCTTCAACGCCAACTCGGCCCACCCGTTCGAAAACCCGACGCCGCTGGCGAACTTCTTCGAGCTGCTGGCGATCCTGCTGATCCCCGCCGCGCTGTGCTACACGTTCGGCAAAATGGTGGGCGACACGCGGCAGGGCTGGGCCATCCTCGCGGCCATGACGATCATCTTTGTGCCGCTGCTGCTGGGGGCGGTGCTGGCCGAGCAGAGCGGCAACCCGCAGCTGGCGCGCCTCGGCGCCGACACGGCCGCCAGCGATGCGCAGCCCGGCGGCAACATGGAGGGCAAAGAAACGCGCTTCGGCATTGTCAACTCGGCGCTGTGGGCCAGCGCCACCACCGCAGCATCAAACGGCTCGGTCAACGCCATGCACGACTCGTTCACCCCGCTAGGCGGGCTGGTGCCGATGTTTCTGATCAAACTTGGCGAGGTGATCTATGGTGGCGTCGGCTCGGGGCTGTACGGCATGCTGGTGTTCGCGATCATCGCGGTGTTTGTGGCCGGGCTAATGGTCGGCCGCACGCCCGAGTACCTCGGCAAGAAGATCGAGGCGTACGAGATGAAGATGTCGTCGCTGGTGATCCTGATCCCCGGCGCGCTGGTGCTGATCGGCACGGCCGCCGCGCTGATGACGCGCGCCGGCACCGCCACGATCTACAACCCCGGCCCGCACGGCTACAGCGAGGTGCTGTACGCCTTCGCCTCGGCCGCCAACAACAATGGCAGCGCCTTCGCCGGGCTTGGCGCCAACACGCCGTTCTACAACACCGCGCTGGGCATCGCGATGTTCTTCGCGCGCTACTGGCTGGCCATCCCCACCCTGGCGATTGCCGGCTCGCTGGCGAAGAAGAAGCTCGTGCCGGCTGGCCCTGGCACGCTGCCAACCCACACGCCGCTGTTTGTGGCGATGCTGGTGGGCGTGGTGCTGATCGTCGGCGCGCTCACGTTCATCCCGGCGCTGGCGCTCGGCCCGATCGTCGAGCACTTAATGATGGTTCAGTAGAATTAATTAAGGCTTACGCAGTCTGCGTTTTTAGCCTTCGGCAGAGCGGTACTTCTTTTCTCGTTGTGTAGATTTTCTGCGCGTAGCGCGGAAAATCTACACAAAGAATCGGCAAGCACCATGCTGCCCCAGGCAGATCATGCGCGAAATGCGGGCAGCCGCGTAAGCCCTGATATTGAGGAAACTATGACCCTTCAACCCAACAAGGCCCGCCCGCTGTTCGACCCGCCGATTGTGCGGCGCGCGCTGGCCGACTCGTTTAAGAAGCTCAGCCCGCGCCATCAGCTCAAAAACCCGGTGATGTTTGTCGTCGAGGTCGGCAGCGTGCTCACCAGCGCGCTGGCGCTCCAGGCGCTGCTGGGCCAGGGCGAAGCGCCGGCCGGCTTTATCGTGGCGATTGCGCTGTGGCTGTGGTTCACCGTGCTGTTCGCGAACTTCGCCGAGGCGATGGCCGAGGGCCGCGGCAAAGCCCAGGCCGACACCCTGCGCAAAGCCCGGCGCGATGTGCAGGCGAAGCGACTGACGAACGACGAACGGCGAAAGGTGAAAGATGGCAGTGGTGATGACGCGAGCCTTCGCCCCTCGCCATCCATCCTCCATTCCCATGAAGTGGTAGCGGCTTCGGAGCTGCGCAAAGGCGACGTGGTGCTGATCGAGGCCGGCGACTTCATCCCCATGGACGGCGAGGTGATCGAGGGCGTCGCCTCGGTCGACGAGAGCGCGATCACCGGCGAGAGCGCCCCGGTGATCCGCGAGAGCGGCGGCGACCGCTCGGCGGTGACGGGCGGCACGCGCGTGCTGAGCGACTGGCTGGTGGTGCGGGTGACGAGCAACCCCGGCGAGACGTTTCTCGACCGCATGATCGGCATGGTCGAGGGCGCCAAGCGCCAGAAGACGCCCAACGAGATCGCGCTGAACATCCTGCTGGCCGCGCTGACGATCATCTTTCTGCTGGCCACCATCACGCTGCTGCCGTTCTCGATCTACAGCGTCACGGCCGCCGGCCAGGGCAGCCCGGTGACGGTGACCGTGCTGGTGGCGCTGCTGGTGTGCCTGATCCCCACCACGATCGGCGGGCTGCTCAGCGCGATCGGCATCGCCGGAA
>CALLYN010000128.1 GCA_937858455.1 uncultured Kouleothrix sp. | reverse complement strand
GCAGGCACTATGCACGGCTTCGGAAAGCCGAACAGCGCAACTGCGTAAGTCCTAGTCATGTAACAGGTTTGCGGCCGCGCAAGCGCTCTAGCGCTCGGGATCGGCGCGCACGAACGAAAGAAACAGCAGCTCGGCAACGCCGATCAGCAGCGCCAGCAGCAGCACCGGCGCCGGGCGCAGGGTGCGCAGCCCTGCCAGGATCACGCAGGCCGCGCACAGCAGGCCAACCTCGTGGGCTTGGCGGCGGGCGCGCCGCAGATCATACTGGCGCGCGCGCTGCCGAAACACCAGCGTGCCGATCGCGTACACTGGCGGCAGCGCCGCCGCCGAGACGCTCAGCAGCAGCGCCAGCGCCAGGATGAGGTATACCGGCAGCTCGGGCAGATCGAGCAGCCAGGCCGTCGGCGGCGGCACGAACGCCAGCGTGTAGAGCAGCAGAAACGAGCCGGCCACGCCCTCGAGCGCCAGGCCGGGCAGGCCGAGCCGGCGCTGGAATGGCACGAATGTGAGCAGGCCGGCGGCCAGCACCAGCGCGTAGAAGATCACGCGGATCGGCGCGAAGACCGGCAGGCCCGGGTCGATCTGGCCTACCAGCAGCGCCGCCAGCGCGCAGGCCCAGCACAGGCCGGCGGCCACCGCCAGCAGCAGGCCGGCGCGGCGCGGCGGGCGGGTATCGGCGGATGGCAGCATAGCGCTCACAGGTCGGCCGGCTCGTCGCCGCGGGCGGTGAAGTACACGCCGAGGTACGGCAGGCGGCTATCGCCGGGAAACGGGTCGAGCTTCAGCGAGACATCGTTCTCGCCGCCGATATCGCGCAGCACCGTGAGGCGAACTGTGTCGTTGGGGTGCAGCGTGCGCAGGTACTCGCGCAGGTCGCGCGCGTCTTGCAGGTGCTTCCCATCGATCGCGACGATCGTGTCGCCGCGCTGCACGCCACCGCGCGCGGCCGGGCCGGTGCGGTCGAGCCGCGTCACCAGCACGCCAAGCGGCGGCAGATCTTTGCGCTCGGCGATCTGAGTCGCGAAGATCGCCTGCTGCTCGCGCCCGGCCAAGTCGCGACCCATGATCCATCCGCCCAGGCCGCTCAGAAAAGCGCACCAGACGCACAGGCCCGCCGCGCCGGCGATCAGCCAGGGCAGCCGCACCCGCCGCTCGAATCTCATCAACTGCTCCAGAGCTACACACGCGACCGTCCCGTGATTCTACTCGTTCGCACGCCGAGCGTCAAGCCTGTGCCCGCCGGTAGAAGCGTTCTCTATTGCCAAAACGCCGCCCGCAGGCTACAATAGGCACACGGCGTTTCGCCTTTTTTTAACCCGTGCCGGAGTGCGCGCATGGCCGAGCAAGCGCATATCTTGGTCGTCGACGACGACGCCAGCATACGCCGGATGCTGCAGCTGCTGCTGAACGAGACTGGCTACCGCGTCTCGACCGCGTCGACTGGCGAAGAAGCGCTGGCCTATATGGATCTGGTCACGCCCGACCTTGTGCTGATGGACCTGATGCTGCCGGGCATCAACGGCCAGGAAGTGACCGAGCGGATCAAGGCGCAGCCCGACAAGCCGTTTGTGCCGGTCATACTCGTCACCGCGCGCAACGACCCGAAGTCGAAGGTGATGGCACTCGACGCCGGCGCCGACGATTTTCTGGTGAAGCCGGTTGAGTTTGCCGAGCTGCTTGCGCGCGTGCGCGCGATGCTGCGGCTGCAGCGCAGCCAGCGCTCGCTGCGCGCCGAGCAGCGCAAGACCGAGCTGCTGCTGCACCTGACGCGCGAGCTTGGCACCACGCTCGACCTTGAAGAGCTGCTGACGCACTTCCTCGACAAGCTCGCCGACGCGGTCGGCGCGGTGCGCGCAAGCATCATCCTCACCACCGACCAGCAGCCGCGCCTGTTTTCGAGCATCCGCAACCGCCCCAAGGTCGTGCCGGCCGACATCCTGCGCGACGGCATTGCCGGCTGGGTGCTGCGCGAGCACGAGCCGGCGATTATTCTCGACACGCGCGACGACACGCGCTGGGTCGCCACGACCGCGCACCAGCAGATGGTGCGCAGCGTCGCGGCGGTGCCGATCGTGCGCGAAGACCGCGTGCTGGGCGTGATCACGCTGGTGCACCACACCCCCGGCTACTTCACGCCCGAGCACCTCAGCCTGCTCGACTCGGTGGCGGCGCAGAGCGCGATCGCGCTGGAGAACGCCGAGCTGTTCCGGCTGACACGCACCCAGAACGACCTGCTCGAGCGCCGCAACGAGGAGCTGCAGCGCATCAACCAGGTGAGCCGGCTGCTGACCGAGCTGATGCGGCCCGAGCAGCTGGTGCGGCTGGTGGCCTACCTGGTGCACCTGACATTCGGCTACCCCAGCGTGACGATCCTGCTGCGCGACAACGACGACCTGGTGGTGCGCGCGGTGGCCGGCATCGCCGACGAAGAGTCGCGCATGGGCCGGCGCCTGCCGATCGGCCAGGGCATTGCCGGGCACGCGGCCATGCAGCAGGAGCCGCTGTGCGTGGCCGATATCCGCGCCGACGCGCGCAGCAGCGTGTCGATCAGCGGCGACGACACGCGCTCGCAGCTGGCGGTGCCGATCCTGACGGCGCGCGAGGTTTTTGGCGTGCTGAACGTCGAGAGCGCCAGCTCTGGCGCGTTTGGCCCGAACGACATCCGCCTGCTCGACACGCTCTCGGGCCAGCTGGGCGTGGCGCTCGAAAATGCGCAGCTGTTCGACACCGAGCAGCGGCGGGTGCGCCAGCTTGGCCACGTCAACTCCATGTCGGTGGCGATCACCGCCCAGCTCGACGCCAGCGCCAACTTACGCATTGCGGCGGCGGCCGTCGCGGCGATCTTCGGCATCGAGCAGTGCGGCATTGTGATGCTTGGCGACGAGCGGCGCGGTGGCCTGCGCGTGGTGACGCACAGCGCCCAGCCCGCCAGCTCCGGCGCGCAGTTGCGCTTCCCGCTGCCGCTGCACGACTTGGCCGCGCTCGACATCCGCACTGTCCAGGTGATCGGCGCAGGCACTCACGACGAGCAGCTCGCGCCGGTGCGCGAGCTGCTGGCACACGGCCACATCGATACGCTGGTGCTGGCGCCGCTGCTCAACGCCGGCCGGCGCATTGGCACGCTGGTGCTCGACCTGACCGGCCGCGCGCGCCAGTTCGGCCAGGCCGAGCAGACGCTGCTCGAGACGGTGACGAGCCTGCTGGCGCAGGTGCTCGAGAACGCCAGGCTGTACCGCGAGGTGGCCGAAGAGCGCAGCACGCTCGACGCGGTGCTGGGCGGCGCGGCCGACCCCATCCTGCTGATCGGCACCGACGACCGGCTGCTGCTGGCCAACCGCGCCGCGCACGAGCGCCTGGGCATCCAGGATCACGCCGAGCAGCAGCCGATCGACCGGCTGATCGGCCAGAGCGATCTGCTGCACGCGCTCAGCGGCCAGCGCAACGGCCACGGCCCGCACCCGCTGAACGAGGTCGTGCTGCCGCAGGGCGAGACGTTCAGCATCAGCGTGGCGCCGGTGCGCGGCGCCGACGACGAGCTGATCGGCCGGGTGACGGTGCTGCAAGATATCACCGCGATCAAAGAGCTGGAGCGCCGCGAGCAAGAGCGCCTGCGCAGCGTGTTCCGCCGCTACGTCTCGCCCCAGGTGGTCGAGGAGGTGCTAGCCGGCGGCGGCGACATCGGCGCGCCAGTCGAGCGCGACCTGGTGGTGATCTTCGCGGACATCCGCGGCTACACCGCGCTCACCGAGGGCCTGCCGCCGCGCGTGCTGGTCGAGCAGGTGCTGAACCGCTACTTCA
>CALLYN010000127.1 GCA_937858455.1 uncultured Kouleothrix sp. | reverse complement strand
CGCGCGCTGGCGCGGCGCTCAAGCCAGCCGTCGCCGACGGCGTGCTCAGCTCGATCCAGGGCGCGGTGCTGGCGGTGAAGGCCACGCCCGGCCAGGCGGTCGAGGCCGGCCAGGTGCTGTTCATCATCGAGGCCATGAAGATGGAGAACGAGATCACCGCGCCACACGCCGGCGCCATCGGCGAGGTGCGCGTCCAGGTGGGCCAGGTGGTCGAGGCCGGCGCGGTGCTGGCGACGTACGCGCACGCGGGATAGGCGACATCCTGTATAATCTGGCGC
The DNA here is from genome assembly GCA_937858455.1 of uncultured Kouleothrix sp. Lineage (GTDB taxonomy): Bacteria > Chloroflexota > Chloroflexia > Chloroflexales > Roseiflexaceae > Kouleothrix. The sequence goes on along the minus strand of CALLYN010000127.1, from coordinate 2,543 downwards.
ATGCGTACCCCGCGCCGCGCGGGGCGATCAGGCCGTCTGCCGCATCCGGGCAGCCAGCACCCTGCGAGGACGATGAGCATCGCGCCACTGCCGGCATCATTCGATTGGCTCGGCCGGGCCGTCGCCGCACGGCTGCCCGGCCGCCCCAGGCTCGCCGCGATGTTCCGGCGCTGCTTCGCCAACACGCTCGAGACCACCGTGCGCCGCCAGCCCGATGGCTCGACGTTCGTGATCACCGGCGACATCCCGGCGATGTGGCTGCGCGACTCGGCCTGCCAGCTGCGGCCCTACCTCGCGCTCGCCCCCCACGACCCGGGGCTGGCCGCGCTGATCGCCGGGGCGATCCGCCGCCAGGCCGAGCTCATCCTGCTCGACCCATACGCCAACGCCTTCAACGAGCATCCTGGCGGCCAGCACTACAACGCCGCCGACGTGACCGACCTCCCGCTGCATCCGCAGGTGTGGGAGCGCAAGTACGAGCTCGACTCGCTATGCTTCCCCATCCAGCTGGCCTGGCTGCTCTGGCGCGCCACTGGCCAGACGGGCCACCTCGACGCCACATTCGCGCGCGCGGCGCACGCGATCGTCGCGCTGTTCCGCCGCGAGCAGCGCCACGCCGCCGAGTCGCGCTATTTCTTCCAGCGCACGGGCTGCCCGCCCTCCGATACGCTCTCGCACGGCGGCTATGGCGCGCCCGTGGCCGAGACCGGCATGATCTGGTCGGGGTTCCGCCCCAGCGACGACGCCTGCGTGTACGGCTACCTCATCCCCGCGAATATGTTCGCCGTGGTCGTACTCGGCTACCTGGCCGAGATCGCCCGCGCGGTGCTGCGCGACAGCGCGCTGGCCGACGCGGCCCTGGCGCTGCGCGCCGAGGTCGAGGCCGGGCTGCGGCGCCACGCGGTCGTCGAGCACGCCGAATACGGCCCGATCTACGCCTACGAGACCGACGGCCTGGGCAGCTATACGCTGATGGACGACGCCGGCGTGCCGAGCCTGATCTCGCTGCCATACCTGGGCTACTGCCCAGCCGACGACCCGATCTACTGCAATACGCGGCGCTGGGCGCTGAGCGCGGCCAACCCGTATTACTACAGCGGCACGGCTGCCGCAGGCATCGGCAGCCCGCACACGCCGCCGGGCTACGTCTGGCCGATCGCATTGGCGATGCAGGGCCTTACCGCCACCAGCGAAGCAGAGCGCCAGCAGATGATCGACCTGCTCGAGCGCACCGACGCCGGCACAATGCTGATGCACGAGGGCTTCGACGCCAACGACCCGGCGCAGTACACCCGCCCGTGGTTCGCCTGGGCCAACGCTTTGTTTAGCGAGCTTATTCTGGTATCATGCGGGCTGATCGACCCGACCAGCGGCCGCCTGGTAATCGCGCCAGGCTAGCGCCGCGCCGCCGCAGGCATCGTGCACGGCGCCAGAATGCGGCACTGCGCAACTGTATCACTCGTAGCAGAAAAGGAACACGCCATGGGAGAGCTGTTTGCCGCCAGCCTGACGCCGTTCGCCTCGCCGGGCGGCGGCGTCGACCACGACTGGATCCCCCGCCACCTGCGCTGGCTGGAGGCCAATGGTGTCGACGGCGTGGTGCCGTGCGGCACCACCGGCGAAGGCCCGTCGCTGGGCTTCGACGAGCGCAAAGCGGTGATCGACAGCGTGCTGGCGCATCGCGGCAAGCTGCGCGTGTTTGCGGGCACCGGCTGCGTGGCGCTGCCCGAAACCATCGCGGCCACGCGCTACGCGCTCGAGCGCGGCGCCGATGTCGCGCTGGTGCTGCCGCCCTACTACTTTAAAAACCCCTCCGACGCCGGCCTGCTGGCGTTCTACCGCGCGGTCTGCGACGCGCTGCCGCCCGGCGGGCAGATCATGCTCTACCACATCCCGCCGATCAGCCAGATCGCCATTCCCACGGCGGTGATCGACGGCCTGCTGGCTAGCCACCCCGCCGCAATCTACGGGCTGAAAGACAGCGGCGGCGACCCCGAGCACACCGCCATGCTGATCGCGCGCTACCCACAGCTGAAGATCTTCACCGGCGGCGCCCCGCTGCTGGCGCGCGCCTTGGCCGACGGCGCGGCCGGCGGGATCTTCGCGCTGGCAAACGTGTTCCCACGCGAGCTGCGCGCAGTGCTCAGCGCCCACGCCGCTGGCGACAACACAGCCACCGCCCAGCGCAAAGCCACCGCGCTGAGCGACCTGCTGAAAAAGCACGGCGCCATCCCGTCGCTCAAAGCGCTGGTGTCGCCGATCGCCGATCTGCCGGCTACGTCGCCGCGCGCCCCGCTGGTGTCGCTGGCCGAGGCCGACGCCGCGACCTTGCTGGCGCAGGCGCGCTCGGTCTAGCCCGGCTGATTTGACAGCTTTGGGACAAATGCAGATGACGCCCTCAGCCTTCGGCGGAGAGGACCAGGAATGACCGGCCAGCCAGTTGCGCTGATCACCGGGGCATCGCGCGGCATTGGCGCGGCCACCGCGCGCGAGCTGGCGCGGCGCGGCTACGCCCTGGTTCTGGCAGCGCGCTCGGCCGGCCC
>CALLYN010000126.1 GCA_937858455.1 uncultured Kouleothrix sp. | reverse complement strand
CCGGGGCGCGCGGGCGGCTGCCGCGCACGGCGATCGCCTTGACGCGCTTGCGCGCCATGATCGCGCCGGTGCCGGCCGGCTCGGCCGGGTAGGTGCCTTCGGCCACAATTGTGCTATAGGCCACGCCGGCCTCGCCGGCCGGGCCGATGCACAGCACTCGGTAGCCATCACCGAGCTTCTGCTGCAGCGCACGCGCCGTGGCACGCGTATCGAGGCCCAGCAGCTCGGCGGCCGGCTGCACGCGCACCTGCGCGTCGTCGATCTGAATATAGCTCCACTCGGCGCACTGGCCTTCGAGCATCAGCACATCGTAGCCGGCGCGGCGTAGTGCCCCGCCCCAGTTGCCCTGCGCCCACGAGTGGCTCATCAGCCGGGTGATCGGCGAGCGCGTGCTGGCGACAAAGCCGCCGGTGGCCGCGATGCCCATGCCCGCGAGCGCACCAGCGCTGAAGATCAGAGGGTTGGCGGGGGAAAGCGGGCCGGTTGCCGGAGCTACGCGATGCGTCAGCAGCCAGGTGGCTGCGCCGCGCCCGCCCAGGTAGTTCCGTTCGATCTCGGGTGGCAGCTCTTCCGACACGGTCTGGCGAGTGTCGAGCAATACTCGCAGCACGCACAGGGGCATAGCGGTTCCCTTGCTCAGGCAAGCTGATATGGTGTGTCAGCGAGATTGTACACCAAGCTGTAGTGCGAATCAATGATGCCACTTGCGCCGCCAGTGCTGCCGCAAGCGCGGCAGCGTGGAGCTTGCCGGCGCGCCGTACACGCGGCAGCAGCGCATCAGGCCGGGCGTTGCCGCACTGGTTCGCCAAGGTAGATCGGCTCAAGCGCGGCAAGGTCGTCGGCGGCGCCGCGCTGCAGACGCTGCCAGGCTAGCTCGGCCAGGTAGCCGGGGCGCCGCGCCCGCGCCGCAGGGGATGGAAACAGCGCACGATCGCCCAGCAGCGCGCGCAGCGCCGGCTCGACCTCGGCGTCGACGTCGCCGCAGAACAGCGCGCGGCCGGTCGTCTCGGCGGCAAGCTCGGCCAGCGTGACATTGCGCGGGCTGAACGACGCGTCGGCGCCGGGCGTTTGCGGCTGGCCGGTGGCATAGCGCTCGCGCCCGAGGCGGATGATCGGTACCGTGACAACGCCTGGCCGCCGGTGCTGATGCGCCAGCGCCTCGAGCGTGCCCACGCCGAGCAGCGGCACGGCCAGCGCCAGCGCAAAGCCCTTCGCGGTGCTCACACCCACGCGCAGGCCGCTCCAGCTGCCCGGCCCGAGCGCAACAGCTACCGCGCCGATAGCACTGCGGGCGCGCCCAATATGGCGCAGCAGCATATCGAGCTGGGGCAGCAGCTGGGCGCTGTGGTCGCGCCCTGACTGCCACGTGCACTCGGCCAGCAGGCCGCCGGCATCGTAGCAGGCCAGGCCGCTCTGGACGGTTGAGGTGTCGATTGCCAGCAGCATAGATCAGAGCTTTGAGCTGTTCATGCCAAATTCGCTTGATTACGTACACTTTGGTGGGGGTTTGGGGGCGGCTTCGCCGCCCCCAAATTTCGTATTGTGTTGCACGACGTGGCGAAGCCACGTCGTGCAACACAATCTATACGTGCTCAAGCGAACAGCGTATCAGATCATGCAAAGGCGGTTTTCTTGAACTCGGCCACCAGCGCCTCGTAGCGCGCGCCGTGCGGCACCAGGCGCAGCGTGCGCTTGGTTTCAGCCAGGTGCTGCAGGTAGATCGCCAGGTGCTCTTGCGGCAGGCGCCCGCCGGCCTGCTCGGCCCACTCGATCAGGCACACGCCGTCGCCGGCCCAGGCTTCCTCAAGCCCAATGCCGGTAAGCTCGTCGGGATCTTCGATCCGGTAGAGATCGGCGTGGAAGATCGGCATGCGCCCGTGCTGTGCGCCGGCGCGATACTCGTTGATCAGCACAAAGCTTGGGCTATTGACCATGTCGTCGGAGCCAAGGCCCTGCGCGATCCCTTTGATCAGGTGGGTTTTGCCGGCGCCAAAGTCGCCGAGCAGCAGCAGCAGATCGCCCGGCCGCAGCAGCTCGCCGAGGCGCTGGCCGTAGCGGAGCGTCTGGGCGACATTGTGGGATATGCAATCCAGCACATGCTGGGACTGAACGGCGTGCGAGATCGACTTCATGCGCTCCATTGTAGCACATGCGCGCCGCTCACGGTACTGGCTGCCAGAGCGCGCCCTGGCGCGGCACATCGCTGGTGGGCGCGAGCGGCAGCGTGGTACACAGCACCAGCCGGTTGTCGGAAAGCTCGGCCAGCGTACGCTGCGCCGCCGGGCTGAAGCTACCGCCATAAGCCAGCAGCAGCCCGCGCGCGACGCGCCGCAGCCGCACCAGCTCGGCGAGATCCTGCACATCGGCCGCGGTGACCAGCCGGCGCGCCTGCACCAGCGCAAGCATTGGCGCGCCTGCGCCGGCGCCAAGCGTCAGTAGCCAGCGGTTCGGGCGCAGCTGGCTGGCGGCGATCACCTCGTAGCCGGCCTGCTGGGCTAGTTGCGTCAGCTCGCGCAAGGAAGGTGCTGCTGTCATTGCGATTCTCACAGTGCGAAAAACAATATGCACATATACGATCGCCGATAGTACCTCGGGCGCGCGAAAGCATCGGAGCTTGTCAGATATCGATTTCATAGAAAAAGGGTTGGCTCTTTTAGTATACCACGTATTGCCAACTGCAAAGCATGTATAATGGAGGCGTAGCTTGAAAGGATTCCAGCGATGCACCAGCATGCCCCCGCCGCAGGCGGCCACGACTGGCTGGCGACCTGGAGCGCAATGTACGACGCCGAGCGCGCCCAGGCCGAGGCGATTCCAATGCCCGGCACGCCCCAGCCCGATTTCTGGGCCGGCCAGGCCACCCGGTTTGCCGCGGCGGCCCAGCGCAGCCAGCAGCCCGACGGCTTCATGCGCTTTGTGCTGCCGCGCCTGCGCCCAGCCGACACAGTGCTCGATATTGGCGCGGGCAGCGGGCGCTACGAGCCCTTGCTGGCCGGCGCCGCCGCCGAGGTGCTCGCGCTCGAGCCCTCGCCGGCCATGCGCGGGCACCTTGAGCAGCGCATAGCCGAGGCGCGCCTGGCGAATGTGCGCGTCGGCGCGTCGAGCTGGCCATCCGGCGACGTGGCCGCGTGCGACGTGGCGCTCGCGGCGCACGTGCTGTACGGCGTGCGCGAGATCGGGCCATTTCTGCTGGCCATGAATGCGGTTGCACGGCGCGAATGCTACCTGCTGCTGGCCCTGCGCCACCCTTCGTCGGTTGTCAGCCCATTCTGGCAGCGCCTATACGGCGAGCCGCGGCTGCCGCTGCCGGGCGCGCTCGAGTGCCTGAACGCGCTGTACCAGCTTGGCATCGCCGCCCAGCTCGCGCTGGTGCCGACGGTCAATCGCTTCAGCTACCTCGACGCCGACGAGGCGCTGGCCGATCTGCGCTGGCGCCTGCGCGCCCCCGCCAGCCCTACCGCCGACGCCACACTACGCGCGGCCATCGCCGACCTGCTGAGGCCCGACGCCGAGGGCCGGCTGGCGCCGCACGAGCAGCCTGGCCCGACGGCGGTGATCTGGTGGGAAACAAAGGAGCTGTGATGTTCTCATTCGCTCTGATCGCCCTGTGCGGCTTGGTCGCGCTGGTGGTGCTGGGGCTCGGCGGCTTCGTGGTGCTGCTGAAGCTCGGCATTATTGTGCGCGAGGCACAGCGCCCGACGTACCAGGATACCGGCAACTACACGCTCGACCAAGGGCGCGAGGTGCGGCCGGAAGACGAGCAGGCGGCCCGTGAGCGGCGCTAAGTGCCGCTGCCTTGCTCTGCCAGCAGCCTCGCGCACGCCATCGCAGCACGCGCATGCGTAACGATTTAATCGAAAGCTTGCTGATCGGCGCTGGCGTCGCACTGCTGGCGCTGGCAGTTCATGCCTGGGCTGATGGCGCGGCGGCTGCCGTACAGCTGCTGGCGCTGGCCCTGGCTGGGATGGCGCTGGCCGGTTTGCAGCTGGCGTTCGCCTACTACCGCGGGCATTCCTCCGGCGAAGAAGACATAGCGCCCGGCCAGCCGCCGCGCGCGCGGCGCAACCAGTTCCTGCGCGAGCTGACGAGCGATTGGACCGGGCTCGAGGATATGCAGCCCGAACGCCAGCAGCCCGGCGATACCCCTGCCCCGCCCGACACCACGCCACCCGATCGGCGGCCTGAGGAATAGCGGCTGGCCGCTGCGCAGGCGCTCGGCCATCCTTTTCATACGCTGTGCGGTTTTTCCGCGCGGAGCGCGGAAAAACCGCACACCTCTACGGAATGAGGTACCGCTCTGCCGAAGGCTGAGCTCGCCAACTGCGTAAGTCATAACAATAAGGAATTTGGGGGCGGCTTCGCCGCGCCCAAACCCCCACCAAAGTGTCAGTCATCAAGCGAATTTGGTATCAGCCGCGCGCAGCCAGCGCCGCGCGATACGCGCCGGGCGCGACGCCGCACGCGCGCTTGAACACCGCGTAGAACTGGCTGGCCGAGCCAAAGCCGCAGTCCAGCCCGATCGCCGCCACAGACGCGTCGGTGGTGAGCAGCAGGCGCTGGGCATGCGCCACGCGGTGCTGCGCCAGGTACTCCAGCAGGCTCATCCCAAATGTTTTACGAAAGAGCTGCATGGCGTAGTGCGGGTGCAGCCCAACCGCGTCGGCAAGGCCGCTTACGCGCAGCGGCTCGGCGTAGCGCTCGGCGATCAGCCGGGCGATCTGCTCGATCTTGCGCTCGCCGGCCGGGCCGCCGCCTGCACGCCCAGCGCTGGCGGGGGCGATGCCAAGCGCCAGGCGGCGCAGCCGCGCCTCGATCTCGAGCTGCACGATCGCGAAGCGCTCGGGCGCGCCCGAGCGCAGGTCGCGCTGCCATTGCTCGAACAGCGCGCCATCGATCGCTGCGCGCGTGGCATCTTGGCCGCACACCGGCAAGCCCGACAGCACCTGCCGCGTCAGCGCCGCCGGCAGCCGCCAGCTCAGAAACATCCCCAGCGGGATGGTAAGCCAGTGGAGCTGCGTGCCCGGCTCGGCCTGCGCAGCGCGATGCGGCAGCACGCCCCAAAACAGCGCCAGCCGGCCGGCCGGAAGCGTGACTGCCGTGGCGCCAAACAGGTATTCCAGCGCGCCGTGCACCACCAGGTTCAGCTCGATCTCGTGATGGCGGTGATAGTGCGCCATTGGCTGCACGGCGCCGTGGTGCCCGGCCAGCCCAAATGCCGAGAATTCTTCGCTGCCTCGCGCCATAGCTCGCAATCCCTGGGCTCGGCGGGCGCTCCAGGCGGCCCGCGCCCGCCAAAGCCCCGCGTGGCTTCAAAACCGAAAACAATCGCCGATCTGCCCGACCGACCCTGCAGCGTAGCCGGCAGCTCGTGCCGCGCGCCGGCTTGCTTCGCGCCAGCAAAGTGCCTTACAATCCCGGAAAAACTTGGCCAATAGCAAGAAGAAATTCGCAGAGGCGCATGCTATGGTGTGATTATACTCGTGATCGCCCACAAGGAGGAACCCGAATGACCACACTCACCGCGCCGCTGCCATTGCCCGAGGCTACGCCCACCACGCCGCACCACCTGACTCCCGAGCAGATCAACTTTTTCGACGAGCACGGCTACCTGATTTTGCGCCAGTGGATCCCGGCTGATCTGCTGGCGCGGCTGCGCCAGGCTGGCGACGCCTGGATCGAGGATGGGATGCGCGCCGACCCGCGCGAGCCGGGCAGCGAAGATTTTATGTTCGCCCAGCGCCCGGCCGGCCGCGTGATGTTCCGCGTGAACTACCTGCACAACAAAGGCCAGGCTTCCTCGCTCGAGCTGCTGGGCAGCCCGCAGGTGCTGGGCGTGGCCGAGAGCCTGTGCGGGCCAAACTTCGTGCCGACGTACGAGTCGATGGTGTTCAAGCAAGAGGGCGACGGCGAGGCGATTCCCTGGCACCAGGACGCGGTGCACCCGCGGCGCTACCGGATCTTCAACTTCGACCTGTACCTCGACCACTCGCGTATTGGCGCGGGCGCGCTGCGCGTGCTGCCCGGCTCGCAGACGGGCCGCCACGACGTGTGCGCAATCGCCGACGAGCACGGCTGGGAGCACCCCGACGCGCTGGACGTAGAGATGGAGCCAGGCGACGTGCTGCTGCACGACGTGATGGTAGTGCACGGCTCAGCGCGCACCCAGGGCAACGCGCTGCGCCGCACGATCTACTACGAATTTCGCGCGGCCGAGGAGATCGTCGAGGAGGGGCCGTGGGATCGCGAGTGGATCGACCGGCGGCTGCGGCTGGTGCCGCTGGGGCTGGCGCGCCACCGCGCCGCCTACCCCGAGGCCGACCAGTTCGCCTGGGCGATCGACGACGAGTTCCGCCCAGAGAGCAGTGGCGACGAGGCGACCGAGCTGAGAGTCGCCCACGTGGTGCACATGAACGGCTCGTGGTGCAGCGCGGGCGATGCCGGCAAGAAGAAGGAGTAATCGCTGCTCCGTCTGATTACTTTAGAAGCTGTTTGAAAAGGGTGGTTTGGAGGGACTTCGTCCCTCCAAGTATCCA
>CALLYN010000125.1 GCA_937858455.1 uncultured Kouleothrix sp. | reverse complement strand
CTCGGGCGCGGCGGCCTTGGTCGGCTCGGGCGCGGCGGCCGGCGTGCCGCCGCAGGCCACCAGGATAAACGTGGCGATCACCAGCAGCGAGATCAGCTTCAGGAACCTGCTCATACAGCTATCCTTTCGTATGCGAAGTCCGCGGCGGACTTGTGTCGACAACGGTGCGTTCAGACTGACGTTAGGCCTCCTTTCACCTAAGATTTATTACCAAAATTATCCGCAGATTACACGCATTGCGCAGATTAGCAATCCTATCGGGTTCATAAAAGGGAGGAGGTTTTCTTTAGGGCCGCGCCCCTTGGCCCCTGCTTTTTATGATTCATTTAGGGTTGCTATAATAAAAATGACACAATCCGTGTAATCTGTGCGATCTGCGGAGGTCAAGCTCTACGCTGTAGCGCCCCTCGCGCCGCGCGCGCCCAGTTTGGCACCAGCACCGACAGGATCAGCAGCGCGCCGATCACGCCGGTCTGGGTGTTGCCGGTGATATTCACCAGCGACATGCCGTTGCGCAGGTTCAGGATGATCAGGATCGACAGCAGCACGCCCACCAGCGTGCCGGTGCCGCCGAAGATGCTCACGCCGCCCAGCAGCACCATGGTGATGATATCGAGCTCGAAGCCCTCGGCGGTGTTGCCGCGCACCGCGCCCAGGCGCGCCGCCAGCAGCAGCCCGGCCAGCGCCGAGACAAACCCCGACGCGATATACAGCAGCATTTTCACGCGCTGCACCTTCACCGCCGAGTAGCGCGCCACGTCGCGGTTAATGCCGATCACATAGATGTAGCGCCCAAACGCCGAGCGCTGCAGCACGATCACCGCCAGCACCACCAGCGCGAAGAACAGCACCAGCGCCAGCGGGAACGGGCCGACCAGCGGCTGCTGGCCCAGCGCGTTGAGCCAGGGCGGGAAGTTGCCGATCGAGCGGTCGCCCAGCAGCACGCGCGCCAGCCCGCGGTAGCCGATCAGCCCGGCCAGCGTCACCGCCAGCGAGGGCAGCCCGACATACGCCACCCAGTAGCCGTTGAACGCGCCGCACAGCACGCCCACCAGCAGCCCCGCGCCGATGCCGATCGGCGCGGGCACGCCGCGCTCGTAGAGCGCCGCCAGCACGCACGCCGCCAGCCCCATGATCGACGCCACCGACAGGTCGATCTCGCCGTTGATGATGATCCCGGCCATGATCAGCGCGATGATGATCTTTTCGATCGAGAGCTGCAGCAGATTGATCTGGTTGTCGAGCCGCAGGTAAAATGGCGACTGCGCGATGTTAATGATCACGATCACCACCAGTATCGCCAGCAGCAGCCCTTCCCAGCTGCGCAGGCGTGCCCAGACACGACCCATGACACTATACCTTTCAGCGATCGGGGCGAGCGAATTGGGCGAATAGGCGCCAGGCGCTGCCCGCCACGGGCACGCCGGCCGGAAACGAGCTATGCTCCGCTGCGCCGTTGCGCCGCCGTGGCAGCGCTCTGGCTTATCACTACGATGTCCGGGCGGTCTCTGCCGGCGCGGGCCGTGCCTGGGCGTCGCCGCGCGCCCACAAGCGCCGCAGCCGCTCGACGATCACCGCGTCGGTGGCCACAGCCATCAGGATCAGCAGCCCCTGGATCGCGTCGCGCCAGAACTCGCTGATCTCCGGCCAGCGGATCAGGCTCTGCTCGAGCGTGTTGATCAGGATCGTGCCAAGCAGCGCGCCGAGCATGGTGCCCGAGCCGCCAAACGTAGTGACGCCGCCCACCACCACCGCCGCCACTGCCTGCAGCTCCATGCCCTGCGCCGCCACCACGGTGATCGTGCCGAAGCGCGCCAGAAACATAAACCCGGCCAGCCCCGACAGCGCGCCGCACAGGATGTAGGCCGCCAGCAGGGTGCGCTGCGCCGGCAGCCCGGCGGTGCGCGCCGCGTCGGGGTTCGAGCCGATCGCGTACAGCCGCCGCCCGAAGCGCAGGTAGCTCAGCGCCAGCTGGAACGCCAGCACGATCAGCAGCGCGGCCACCACCATCACGCGGATCTCGATCGCGCCGATCTTCAGCACATTCGCGCTCGATAGGTCGACCAGCCACTTCGGCAGCGAGTCGGTGGTCACCGTCTTGGCCCCCGAGTAGTCGACCAGCAGCGAGCGGTAGATCGCCAGCGTGCCGAGCGTGACGATAATCGCCGGGATCTTGCCGTAGGCCACCAGCAGGCCGTTCAGCAGGCCCATGATCGCGCCAACGCCAAGCGCCAGCGCCAGCGCGGCCAGCGGCGCCATGGCGTTGTTCGCGGCCAGCTGCGTGCCCACGAAGTAGGCTGTGAAGCCGACAATCGAGCCGACCGAAAGGTCGATGTTGCGCGTCAGCACCACCAGCGTCTGCCCGACCGCCACCACCGCGAGGATGGCCGCCCCGGTGGAGATGCGGGTGAAGGTGCGGCCGCTGTAGTAGCCGTCGATCTGCGTGCCGAAAAACAGCACCGCGCCGCCGATCAGCAGCACCAGGCTCAGCTCGCGGATCTGCTCGGGGCGAAACAAGCGCCTGATCGAGTTCATACGTTCTTCCTAGCGGTGCTTCATTTTTATCTGTGTGCAGTTTTTCTGCGCTGCGCGCAGAAAAACTGCACACAAAAGGATGACTAAGTACCATGCTGCCGCAGGCTAACGAGCAGCGGCGCCAGCCGCCTGCCCCATCGCCGCAGTCATCACCGTCTCTTGGTTTGCCTCAGCGCGGCTGAAGATGCCCATCTGGCGGCCCTCGCGCATCACCAGGATGCGGTCGCTCATCGCCAGCACCTCGGGCAGATCCGACGAGATCAGGATGATGCCCATGCCCTGCGCCGCCAGCTCGTTCACAATCTGGTGCACCTCGGCCTTCGCGCCCACGTCGATCCCGCGCGTCGGCTCGTCGAGGATCAGCAGCTTGGGCTTGGTGTTCAGCCACTTGCTCAGCATCACCTTTTGCTGGTTGCCGCCCGAAAGCTTGCCGGCCTCGATCGCCACCGACGGCGCGCGGATGGCCAGGCGCTTGCGGTACTGCTCGGCGATAGCCACCTCGGCGCTGTGCTTGATCAGGCCGAGCCGCGTCAGGTAGTTGCGCAGCGTTGGCAGCGAGATGTTCGCGCTGATCGACATCGGCAGCGAGAGCCCTAGCTGGCGGCGATCTTCGGTCACATACGCGATCCCCAGCCGTAGCGCCTGCTCGGGCGAGCGGATCTGCACGGCCTGGCCGCCAAACACGATCTCGCCGGCGTCGGCTGGCTCGATCCCAAACAGCGCCAGCCCCACGTCGGTGCGGCGCGCGCCGATCAGCCCGGCGAAGCCCAGCACCTCGCCGCGGTGCACCTCGAAGCTCACGTTCGCGAATGCGCCGCTCTTGCCCAGGCCGCGCGCCGCCAGCAGCACCTCGCCGCGCTCGGCCGTGCGCTTGGCGAAAAACTCCTCGACCTTGCGCCCGACCATGTCGCGGATCGCGCCCTCGGGCGTCACCTCGCGCGCCGGCTTCGACGAAACCAGCTTGCCGTCGCGAAACACCGTGATCCGGTCGGCTAGCGCGAACACTTCTTCCATGCGGTGGCTGATGAACAGGATCGCCACGCCTTGGTCGCGCAGGGTGCGCATCAGCTTGAACAGCTGCGCCGCCTCGTGCGCCGAGAGCGATGCGGTTGGCTCGTCCATGATCAGCACGCGCACCTGTAGCGAGATCGCCTTGGCGATCTCGACCGTCTGCTGCGCGGCCAGCGTCAGGCCGCGCGCCTGCGCCCGCACATCCAGCTTCACGTCGAGCTTGGCCAGGATCGCTTCGGCCTCGCGGTACAGCTGGCCCCAGCGCACCACGGCCCCGGTGTCGCGGTGGGTGATGAAGATGTTCTCTGCCACGTTCAGGTCGGGGAACACCATTGGCTCCTGGTAGATCGCCGCGATGCCGTAGGCCTGCGCCTCTACCGGGCTGCCGATCGCCAGCGGCTGGCCGCTGAGCAGCATCTCGCCCTGATCCGGCCGGTGGATGCCGGTCATGATCTTGATCAGCGTGCTCTTGCCGGCGCCGTTCTCGCCCAGCAGCGCGTGGATCTCGCCGGGGTACAGCTCGAGCGCCACATCATCAAGCGCCTGGGTGGCGTCGAAGCGCTTCGAGATGTGCCGCATCTCCAGCACTGGCGTTAGCTTTGGTGTTTCTGACACTATTCGCTCGCTCATCATTGGTGGCTAAGCCGCAACGGCCGCTTCCCCCTGCCGCTCCTCGCACAGAGAGGGAGCGGCACCCAGGCACTAGTCGAGGTGAAACACCTCGGCTAGCTCGTGCATCATCTCGTCGGCGTGGGTGCCGCCCAGGCCCTCGAAGTACGGCGCCATGAACTCCTGCCACTTGGCGTTGATCTGTTCCTGGGCCATGCCCGCGCGCGCCGCGTCGAAGCTCTCGGGCGTCTCGAAATAGCCGAACAGCAGCCCGTCGCCGCGCATGAACAGCGAGTAGTTGTGCCAGCCGGTACGCCGCAGCGCGTCGAGCATCTCGGGCCACACGCGCTCGTGGTGCGCCTTGTACTCTTCGATCTTCTCGGGCTTCACTTTCAGCAGGAAACCTACTCGTTTCATCGCTGTGCTCCCTGGTGGCGCCAAGGGCGCCAGCTGCGTACGTCATATCTTCATCACTCTGGTTTGCCCGTCGGGCAAACCAGAGTAGCCGGGACTGAGGCACGCACATACCTATATCAACGCTGTGCCCTCTGTGCCTCTGTGGTGATATTTATAGCCCGCCCCGAGCGCGGGCGACCTCGGCCAGGTGGTAGAGCGGGTGGGCCGAGAAGGCATGGCAGCGCGATCCATCCGCGAAGTCGACATTCCAGTTCTCCCAGGTGGTCGGCTCGCCCGCGCCGGCCCAGCGCCCCCAGCGCCGCCGGATGATCTCCAGCACATCGGCGCCGCGCCCGCCGCGCCGCAGCGCCTCGAACAGGTAGTGGTGCATGAACGGGCTGGCCAGCACGATCTCGCCGGGCCGGTGCTCGTCGCGCACATCCAGCGAGCGCGCGGCGATTGCGTCGAGCAGCGCGGGCCATTCGCCCGGCAGGGCCGCGCCGGCCACGATCGCCAGCGCCGC
>CALLYN010000124.1 GCA_937858455.1 uncultured Kouleothrix sp. | reverse complement strand
AGACGCCGCTGGCGCGCGCCGCGCGCGACGCGCTTGCGGGCTGGGATGGCGAGCTGACCGCCGACAGCCTGGCTGGCGCGATCTACGCGCGGCTGCGCGAGCACCTGCTGGCGCAGTCCTATGCCGAGGTCGCCGGCCCGCTAGCTCGTACGGCAGGGCTGGGCGCCTTCGCGGGCCTGCTGGGCGAGACATACCTGTGGCGGGCGCTGCCGCTCTTGCTGGCGCGCCTGGCCGCGCGCGACGACGCCTGGCTGCCGGCCGGGCGTAGCGGCGACGACCTGCTGAGCGATGCGTGGGACGCGACGCTGGCCGATCTACGCGCCGAGCTGGGCGAGCAGGTGAGCGAATGGCGCTACGGCCGGCTGCACACGCTGACGCTGCGCCACCCGCTGAGCGCGGTGCCGGCGCTGGCGCGGCTGTTTAACCGTGGCCCGTTCGCGATTGGCGGCGATGCCGACACCGTGCGGATGGGCTTCGCGCCGCGCCATTACGCCGCGCAGCCGTCCTACACGGCGCCGTCGTACCGCCAGATCTGCGATGTAGGCCACTGGGACGCGAGCCAGAGCATTCTGCCGAGCGGGCAATCGGGGCAGCCCGGCAGCCGCCACTACGCCGACCTGGTGCAGCCCTACCTGAAGATGCAGTACCACCCAATGCCCTGGAGCCGCACGCGCGTCGAAGATGCGACCGTGGCACGGCTCATGCTCGTACCGGAGTAGCGCCGCAAACGGCAGCGGCGTGCCACAGCCTAGCGTGACGGAGCGCAGCAATGCCCCCAAAACATATACCCGCGCCTGGCCCCGGCCAGGAATCGGTCTGGTCGTACCCGCGCCCGCCGCGGCTGGAAGACTCTTCCAAGCACATCCAGGTGCTGTTCAACGGCGTGCTGATTGCCGACACCCGCCGCGCCAAGCGCGTGCTCGAGACCAGCCACCCGCCGGTGTACTACATCCCGCCCGCCGACGCGCGCATGGAGTTTTTCTCCCCGGTGACGGGCACAACCTTCTGCGAGTTCAAGGGCGAGGCGGCGTACTATACCATCAGCGTCGGCGAGCGCAGCGCGCCTGGCGCGGCCTGGTACTACCCGCGCCCGGCGCCGCCGTACGCCGCCATGGCCGGCTACATCGCGGTGTACCCTGGCCGCATGGACGCCTGCTACGTCGACGGCGAGCGCGTCACGGCGCAGCCCGGCGACTTCTACGGCGGCTGGATCACCAGCGATATTGTCGGGCCGTTCAAGGGCGCGCCGGGCACCTGGGGCTGGTAGCTCGCTGCGCCGCAGATGCTCGCGGCGCGCTACTCCGAACTCTGCCGGCGACTTGAGTGTGCTCAAGTCGCTGCTGGCGCAGCCTGGCGCCGGCTAGGCACCCGCGCTCTCCCCGGCCAGTTCGCCGGCCACCTGGCGCAGCTGCGCCTGCGCGCCGCTGTTCACCACCCCGCCGTGATAGCAGACGATCGTTTGCACGCCGAGCGCGGCAAGTTTGGCGACCGACTGGCCGGCTGTGGGCATGTCGGGGGTGGCGGCCGGGTTTGGCCCGTGCAGCTGCCCCGAACTGGCGGTCAGCGCGTCGCCGGCGATGATCGACTGGCTCGCCTCGTGGTAAAGGCAAATGTGCCCCGGCGTATGCCCGGGCGTGAAGATTACCCGCACTCCGCCGGCCAGGCCGAGCGTCGCGCCATCTTCCAGCCGCTCGTCTACCGGCGTTGGCTGGAAGCGCTCGGCGGCGGCGCGCAGCTGCGGGTTTTGCGCTAGCGCCTCGGGCCGCGCGAAGCGCGGCGGCTGCGTGCCGTCGATGAACGGCGCCTCGACCGCGTGCGCCAGCACGCGCGCCCCGCTGGCCCGCGCCAGCTCGTGCAGCGACCCGACGTGGTCGATATCCTGGTGCGTCAGAATGATCCGCTTCAGCTCCTCGACCGCCACGCCAGCCTCGGCTAGCAGGCCGGCGATTGCCGCGAATTGCCCTGGCAGGCCGGTATCGACCAGCGTTGGGCCGTGCGTGCTGTCGAGGATCAGGCTGAGGTTGAGGAATGTTGTCTGGCCATCGCGGATGATCGGCACGGGGAGAACGTGAAGCGAGTCGTTCAGCTTCATACAAGCACCTGCTGTTGTTCATCTGCGCCAGCGGCAGCCCGGCGCCACAGCTGTCGCAGATGCAAGAACCAGGCCGGGCAGCCTGGCGTGCGCTACCTGGCGATCGGGCCTACATTCCCGCCAGAATACCTTTCAGCAGCGCGGCGAACTTGGGCTTGGCCGCCTCGCCAGCCTCGAGCACCTCGATATGGTTGGCGGGCGGGCCATCGGGCAGGGCGATATTGGTGATCAGCGAGATGCCCAGCACGCGCATGCCGCCGTGGCGCGCCACCACCACCTCGGGCGCGGTCGACATCCCGACCGCATCGGCAAAGGTGCGGCAGAAGCGCAGCTCGCCGGCGCTCTCGAAAGTCGGCCCGGTGAGCATAAAGTAGCAGCCGGCGTGCAGCGTGGTGCCCTGCTCGCGGGCGACGGTATGCGCCAGGGCGGCCAGCTCAGTGTCGAAGGCGTCGACCATGGCCGGGAAGCGCAGGCCGAGCCGATCATCGTTGGGGCCGACGAGTGGGTGATGGCCAGCCATGCCGGGGAAAAAGATCTGATCGGCGATCTGCATCAAATCGCCCACGGCCCAGTCGGCGCGCAGGCCGCCGGCGGCATTGGTGACGATCAGCGTCTCGCAGCCAAGCGCCTTCATGACCCGCACCGGGAAGGTCACCTGCTGCATGCTGTAGCCTTCGTAGAAATGGAAGCGCCCGCGCAGCACCATCACCGGCTGGCCGGCGAGCTGCCCGATCGCCAGCTCGCCACGGTGGCCGTGCACCGTCGAGCGCGGGAAGCCGGGGATCTCGGCGTAGGGGATGACCGTGGCGTTTTCGATCTCGTCGGCGAGGCCGCCCAGGCCCGAGCCGAGGATCATGCCGACGCGCGGTGTGATGCTGGTGCGGCCGGCGATCGCCGCGCGGGCGGTTTCGATCTGGCTGAACAGATCTTCCATGGAGTGCTCCAATTCTATTGAACCTACGCAGTTGCGCTGTTCGGCTTCCTGAAGACGTGCATGGTGCCTGCGGCAGCACGGTGCTTGTCGATCATCGTGTGTCCATTGTCCGCGCGCAGTGCGGACAATGGACACGTCCAAAAGGAGGGGACCGCTCTGCCGAAGGCAGAGCACGCCAACTGCGTTGTCCTATTCTAAACAAGCAACAGCTCAGGAGCCGGCCGGGCGTGAGCAGCTCAAATGCGGTTGAGCAGCTCGCGCTTTTTGGCCTCGAACTCATCGACCGAGAGCAGCCCCTGGTCGCGCAGGTCGGCGAGCTTCTGGAGCGTCTGCTGCAGATCGCCCGAGCCTGCGGCGGGCTGCGTGTAGGCCGTGACGGCGGCAGGGTCGAGGTAGCCGAAGCCGCGCGCGAAGTTGTGCTTGGCCTCGAGCATGGCGCGCTTGAAATCAAGCGGATGCGCGATCTGGCGCATCTCGTTGATGCCGACATCCGAGGCCGTGAGGATCTCGATCGTGCCGTAGTCGAAGATCCGGCCGAGCCAGCTCTGGCGCAGCTCAACATCGTTGATCTTATCGAGCGACGAGTCGATCACATCTTTGTTCAGCACGCCGCGGATCTGAATCACGCGCTGATCGGTGACGATATACTGCTCGTTGTTCCAGCGCAGGTAATCGAAAAACGCGCTGATCAGCACGAACAGGCTGATCAGGCCGCAGCCGGCGAGGATGAGCTGGCCCACCGGCAGGCCCAGCGCAATGCGGTTGGCGAACGCGGTGCTGGCGGTGACACCGGCCGCGATCAGCACGCCGATCAGCACCGTCTCGGTGATAATATTGCCGACCAGCACAAACGTATGCTGGCGGCCATCGTAGAGCACTTTTTCGTCGCGCGCCAATAGTTCGTCGATGTACGCCATGGTCTGCTCCTTGCGCTTTTGCAACGCTGTGCTTGTGTGTTCGGCTCACGCCGCGCTCAGGTGTGCCGGATCTCCGCGAGAAATGCCGCCGATTTCAGATCGCGCTCGAGGATGCGCCGGATGTAGGCGCGCAGCAGCTGCTCGGCTTCGGCGCGCGTGGCCGGCGAAATATTCAGGCGCTCGACCGCGTCGAGCGGCTGGGCTTGCAGGAAGCGCAGCAGCTTGAAGGTGCTCAGGCTCATGGCGAGCGCCGAGCGCTCGTGCGGGGCGCAGCGCGGGCAGAGCACGCCGCCCGCCAGCGCGCTGAAGCGGCCGGCCTCTTCGGTAAGCGTTTCCTGGCAGTTGGCGCAGTGGTACAGCTGTGGCCGGTAGCCCAGGAAGCCGAGTAGCCGCAGCTCGTAGTGGCGCAGCACCAGGTCGATCGCGCGGGTGCTGTCGAGCGCGCCGAGCGTGGCCACCAGCAGGTCGAAAGCCGGGCGGTTCTCGTCGTCTTCCTCGATCAGCCGGTCGATCAGCTCGGCGGCATAGTAGGCCGCGCCGATGCGCTCGAGGTCGGCGCGCAGCGCGTCGAAGCTGTGCACGATCGCGCTCTGGGTGATGATGTCGAAGGTGCGGCCGACCGCCAGCAGCATGGTGGCGTGGGTGAACAGCTCGATATGCCCGGCCAGGCGGCTGGTGGTTTTACGGGCGCCCTTGGCGACAACCCGGCGCTTTCCGGCGGGCGTGATCAGCGTCACCAGCCGGTCGGCCTCGCCGAAATCGCTGCGCCGGATGATCACCGCTTCGGTTCGGTATACTCGCTCTCTCATACGCCTCAGCTGCCCAGGGCAGGTTGAAGAACAAAAGATGTTAGCCTGGCTCTTCGATCTGCACGTTCTCGTTCGGTAACCTCAGGTGCTCGCGTAGCCGTTGCAGTGCCTCGCGGCTCGCCTGGTGGGCGCGGTTGAGCTGCTTTTCGCTCAGCAGCCGGGCCACGCGCTTACGCAGTGCGGCGCTGGCGTCGTGTTCGAGCGCGAGCGCGGCGCAGGCCTGGGCGTAGAATTCGAGCGCGGCCATGGCGACGGTCAGATCGTGCTCGCGCAGCGGCGCACCGGCTGGCTCGGCCTGGTTAGCGACGCCGTAGCCGGCTTTGCTCAGCCGCTCGGCCAGTGCGGGAGCATCGGCCGGGCGCAGCAGCCAGGCGCGCTCGCCCAGCTGCTCGACACGCGGCAGGCGCACGCGCCGGTCGCGGCGGATCTGCTCGAGCAGCAGCGCGTCGTCGGCCTCGAGCAAGGTGCCGTGGCGCAGGCTCACGCGGCCATACTGGCCGGCCCACTCGCGCAACGTGGCAGAAACATTCGATGGTACGTCGGTGGCGCTGTGCTCGCGCAGGAAGCGGAGCAGATCATCAACCAGTATACCGCGTTGCAATGCCCTATGGATACTCTGGCGGGTCAGGCGATAGGTTTCGGCGGGCTGTGCGCTGCCGCGCTCGGCGAAGCGCCCGAGCTGAAAGCGCGCGTAGAGCGTGGCGTAGGGCGGCGCGAGCACCTCGAAGTTGGCCTGCACGAGCAGCGGCTCGGGCGGCGGCTCGGTGGACGCGAGCAGGTAGCAGGCGCGCGCACTCCGACGCACGTGCACGCGACTCCCCTTCTTGACGAGACGCCGCCGAAGACGACGCAGGGCCTCCTGTGCGCGCTTGCGGGCCTGCTCATCATCGTCCCCATCGCCTTCCCCCTCATCGCGGTGGGAGCCTTCCTCGACATGCTGTGGGCCGGCTGCATGACCCTCATCCTCGCCAAGGACTCGGGACTCATGCAGGAAAAGGAAGTGCGGTTTTACATATGAAAACGGCCATGCCGCCAAACGAACT
>CALLYN010000123.1 GCA_937858455.1 uncultured Kouleothrix sp. | reverse complement strand
CGGCACCGGCGTGGCCGACGACAAGGCGATCTACCCGTTCGTGCCGGCGATGATCCGCTACTACCTGAGCGAAGAGCCGATCCTCGAGAACGTGCCGACCTACCGCGCCGACGATCCTTCCGAGCGGCTGTACATCCTCGAGAACCTCGACAAGCTGGTGGTGAAGTCGGTGAATGAGTCGGGCGGCTACGGCATGCTCGTGGGGCCGCACGCCAGCGCCGCCGAGCGCGCCAATTTCGCGGCCAAGATCCGCGAGAAGCCGCGCAACTTCATCGCCCAGCCCACGCTGGCGCTCAGCCGCCACCCGACATTCGTCGACGGGCATTTCGAGGGCCGCCACGTCGACTTCCGGCCCTACATTCTCAACGGCGGCGGGATCACGATTGTGCCGGGCGGCCTGACGCGCGTGGCGCTGCGGCGCGGCTCGCTGGTGGTGAATTCGTCGCAGGGCGGGGGCAGCAAAGATACGTGGGTGCTGGACGAGTAGGGGATAAGTCTAGGTAATCAAGCGAATTTGGTATAACCTTTGACCTGCAACCTTTAAGCTGTGACTAAATATGCTAAGCCGAGTCGCCGAATCGCTATTCTGGATGTCGCGCTACCTCGAGCGGGCCGAGGACGTGGCGCGCATTATCGCGGTGAATTTTCAAGCCTCGCTCGACGCGCCGAGCGCCAGCCAGGAGCTTGCCTGGGAGCCGCTGATCGCGATCACCGGCGACCGCGGGCTGTTCAACGCGGCTTTTCAGGCCTACGACGCCGAGAGCGTCACCGCCTTCCTGACGATGCACCCCGAGAACCCCAATGCGATTCGATCGTGCATTGGGCGTGCGCGCGAGAATGCCCGCGCGGTGCGCGAGCAGATCAGCCGCGAGATGTGGGAGCAGCTCAACCGCCTGTACCATACCATCGCCACCACCGATGTCGAGGTGATCACGCGCGATCCTTACTCGTTTTTCAGCGAGATCCGCAACGGCTCGCACCTGTTTCAGGGCGTCACCGACGCCACCATGGCCCATAGCGAGGGCTGGGAGTTCATCCAGGCCGGCAAGTTCCTCGAGCGTGCCGACAAGACCGCGCGCATCCTCGACGTGAAGTACAGCGCGCTGGCCGGCCACTCCGGCGGCGAAGGCGCGCCGCTGGCGAGCCTGCAGTGGATCGCGCTGCTGAAATCGTGCAGCGCCTTCGAGCCCTACCGCCGCTCGCACTCGCAGCTGCAAGCCTGGCGCGTGGTCGATTTTCTGCTGCTCGATCGCACGTTTCCGCGCAGCGTGGGCTTCTGCCTCGACCAGACGCGCAGCGCGCTGGTGCGGATCTCGGACAGCCCGCTCGACCGCCCGGCCAATACCGCCGAGCGGCTGCTGGGCCGGCTGTGCGCCGACCTGACCTACCTTGATATTCGCGAGGCACTGGCCGATCTGCACGTGTACCTCGACGATATGCAGCACAAGCTCAACGGCGTCGGCGACGCGATTGCCCAGAGCTATTTCGTGGTCAATGTGCTGCCGCCGGGCACGACGCCGCTTAGCCGCTACGTTCAGGCCCAGCAGCAGCAGCAGTGATTCCGGCGCGGCCTGGATCTTGCATATATCATTCGCTGTATGCTTGATCACGTATCGATTGTATTAGACTTTATTGGAAATAATAATGGTGGGGGTTTGAGGGCCACAGGCCCTCAAAAATCCTGTCTTGGTGGGGCGTGGATGGTAGCAAAGCACCATCCACGCCCCACCAGGGAGGTTTGGAGAGGCAAAGCCCCTCCGGCTCCCCTATTTCCGATTAATTCTATAGCACTACGTGGCTTCGACATGTAGTGCTATACAATAAGAAATTTGGCGGCGAAGCCGCCGCCAAACCCCCCACCAAAGTGTAAGTAATCAAGCGAATTTGGTATCACCAGCGTTACGCGACAAAGATCGAGCGTGAATGAGTACCAGCCAGCCGATCGTGCTAATCACCGGCATACCCGGTGCAGGGAAATCGACTGTTGCGCGGGCGCTGCTGCGGCGCTTTGAGCGCGGGCTGCACATTCCGGTCGACGACCTGCGCGAGCTGGTCGTGTCGGGCATCGCCCACCCGGTGCCCGAGTGGACCGACGAGACCGCGCGGCAGTTCCGGCTCGCGCGCGAGTCGGCTGTGGCGATGGCCAGGCTGTACGCGGGCGCCGGATTTGCGGTGGCGATCGACGATGTGATCGGTGCGGCCGAGGCCGAGGCGCACTTCGGCGCCCTGGCGGCCGAGCGACCGCTGCACAAGTTCGTGCTGCGGCCGAGCCTGGAAGCGACGCTGGCGCGCAATGCCGAGCGCGCCGGCAAGGCGTTCGACACAGCCGTGCTCGCGCCGACGATCGAGCGGCTCTACCGCTCGATGCAGGCCGAGCCGTACGCGGCCCACGGCTGGCACGAGCTTGACACAAGCGGCCAGACCGCCGAGCAGACGGCCGAGGCGCTGCACGCGCTGCTGGCCGAGCCTGCGCCGGCGATCGACCGGCGCGGCGTGCTCGACGAAGAAGTATTCAGCTACCACGCGACCCGCGACAAAGTGTTGATCTCGTGGTATGGTAAACAGGTGACGGTTCTGCGCGGCGAGCAGGCCCGCAAATTTCTGGCGAAGATCGAGGGGCTCGAAGGCAAGGCGGCGCAGCTGGTGATGGCGAAGGCCACCGGCAATTTCAAACACGGCAACGAGCGCTAACAGGGGCAGGCAGGCGGAATGAAGCTATACGTCGAGCACGAAACGATCTTCTCGTATACCGACAACGTGCGCGAGGCGGTGGGCGAGGCGCGCCTGCAGCCGCGCGACGAGGGTGGGCAGCACGTCCTCAGCTTCCGGCTGGCGCTCGACCCGCCTACCGCCTTCGATCGCGTGACCGATCGTTTTGGCAATACGCTGCACTGCTACAGCGTGCTGCCGCCGCATCGCCGGCTGGTGATCACCTCGCACAGCCTGGTGAGCACCAGCAGCGAGGCGCTGATCGCCACGCCGCGCCTGGGCCTGCTCGAGCGCCACGAGCTGGTGGCGCCAAGCCAGTATGTGCCGCTTACCGACGCGCTGGCCGAGTACGCCCGCCAGTATGCCGCTGGCGCCGACGCCGAGGCGGTGGCCTACGCGCTGATGCACGTGATAGCCGCCAACTTCAGCTACGAGCCGGGCAGCACCGATATCTCGACCACCGCCGAGGCCGTGCTGGCCGGGCGGCGCGGCGTATGCCAGGATTTCGCGCACCTGCTGATCGCGCTGTGCCGCAGCCGCGGCCTGCCGGCGCGCTATGTCAGCGGCTACTTTCACGATCCGGCCCAGCCGCCTGGCGCCATCCTGGCCAGCCACGCCTGGGCCGAGGTGTGGCTTGAGGGCCGCGGCTGGCTCGGGCTCGACCCGACGCACAACTGCGCGGTTGGCGAGAGCTATGTGCGCGTGGCCGTCGGCCGCGATTACGCCGACGCCGCGCCGATGCACGGGATCTACCAGGGCGCGGCGCGCGAGACGCTGACCGTGCGCGTGCGCATGCGCGCCGCCGACGAGCAGCCGCGCGCC
>CALLYN010000122.1 GCA_937858455.1 uncultured Kouleothrix sp. | reverse complement strand
GGCTCGATCCGAGTTTTCAGGACAAATCAGCGCTGTTTTTCTAGCGCTTGCGCGCGCGGTAGCGCGCGATCAGCGTATTTGTCGAGCTGTCGTGCGCCAGTGTGGGCGCCTCGGCCGCCTCAAGCTCGGGCACGATGCGGTTGGCCAGCTGCTTGCCCAGCTCGACGCCCCACTGGTCGAATGGGCCGATGCCCCACACCGCGCCCTGCGTGAACACGCTGTGCTCGTACAGCGCCACCAGCTTGCCAAGCATCTCGGGCGTGAGCTCGTCGGCGAGCAGGCTGTTGGTCGGGTGGTTGCCGGCGAAGGTGCGGTGCGGCACCAGATCCTCGGCGGTGCCCTCGGCGCGCACCTCGTCGGCCGTCTTGCCAAACGCCAGCGCCTCGGTCTGCGCGAACATATTCGCCATCAGCAGGTCGTGGTGGCGGCCGAGCGGGTTGAGCGAGCGCGCGAAGCCGATGAAATCGGCGGGGATGAGCTTGGTGCCCTGGTGGATCAGCTGGTAGAACGAGTGCTGGCCGTTGGTGCCCGGCTCGCCCCAGTAGATCGGCCCGGTCTGATAGCTCACCTGG
This sequence comes from uncultured Kouleothrix sp., assembly GCA_937858455.1. Taxonomy (GTDB): domain Bacteria; phylum Chloroflexota; class Chloroflexia; order Chloroflexales; family Roseiflexaceae; genus Kouleothrix. The sequence goes on along the minus strand of CALLYN010000122.1, from coordinate 1,445 downwards.
CGGCCGTCGAGCGTGACGCTCTTGCCGTTGCTTTCCATCGTCAGCTGCTGGAGGTAGGCCGGGAAGCGCTTCAGGTAGTTGTCGTACGGCAGGATGGCCACCGTCTGCGCGCCGAAGAAGTTGTTGTACCACAGCGTAATCAGGCCGAGCAGCACCGGCAGGTTGCGCGCAAACGGCGCGGTGCGGAAGTGCTCGTCCATGGCGTGGAAGCCCGCCAGCATCGCGCGGAAGTTCTCGGGGCCAAGCGCGATCATGGTCGAAAGCCCGATCGCCGAGGTCATCGAGTAGCGCCCGCCGACCCAATCCCAGAAGCCGAACATATTGTCGGTGTCGATGCCGAACGCCTGCACTGCTTTGGCATTCGTCGACACGGCCACGAAGTGCCGGGCCACCGCCGCCGCGTCGCCCAGCGCCGCCAGCAGCCACTCGCGCGCGCTGGTGGCGTTGGTCATGGTCTCGATCGTCGTGAAGGTCTTCGACGAGATAACAAACAGCGTCTCGGCCGGGTCGAGGTCGCGCGTGGCCTCGGCGAAGTCGCTGCCGTCGACATTCGACACAAAGCGAAAGGTCATGTCGCGCTGGCTGTAGTGCTTGAGCGCCTCGTAGGCCATCACCGGGCCGAGGTCCGAGCCGCCGATGCCAATATTCACCACGTTGCGGATGCGCCGGCCGGTGAAGCCCAGCCAGCCGCCGCCGCGCACCTGGTCGGCGAAGCGCGCCATACGCTCGAGCACGGCATGCACCTCGGGCACCACGTCGGCGCCGTCGACGACGATCTGGGCGCCTTTGGGCGCGCGCAGCGCAACGTGCAGCACCGCGCGGTTCTCGGTGCGATTGATCTTCTCGCCACGGAACATCGCGTCGATCTGCTCGCGCAGGCCGATCTCGTCGGCCAGGCGCAGCAGCAACCCGATTGTCTCGTCGGTCAGGCGGTTCTTCGAGTAGTCGAAGTACAGCCCCAGCGCTTCAAGCGTCATGCGCTCGCCGCGCTGCGGGTCTTCGGCGAACAGCTGGCGCAAATGCGCGGCCCCGATCGTATCGTAGTGCGCCTGGAGCGCCTTCCAGGCTGGTCGCTCTGTCAGGCCGGCGGGTGTATCTGGCATTGGTTCCTCCTCGTGCAGGCGGATCGGCGTGCATCTCACGGTGTGGCACTCTGCATACCCTGGGCCACAGCCCGCATAGTATAGAGCGAAATCGCGCGCGCTACAAAACCTGTTTCTGTGCGGGCGGCACCGGCGTTCGGCCTCACCCCCGCGCCCCCTCTCCTGAAAGAAGCGGGAGAACACACGGCAGGTGGCGGTTGCGGCTTTGCCCCACCTGCCTGCTCAAAGCCGCCGCCCGCCGCAGTGTGCCGCGCGCGCCCCAATGATCATGGCTCGCCTACACGCTCTGATGAGCAGCGCGATACGTTTGAAACGGGCGCCAACTTCTTTGAAACAGACGCC
>CALLYN010000121.1 GCA_937858455.1 uncultured Kouleothrix sp. | reverse complement strand
CGGCGGCGCGCGCGAGCGGCAGCTGGCGCCACGCGCCCAGGCTCAGCAGCGCCGCTAGCGCCAGCGCGGCCGGGCCACACTTCCGGTTGAACACTTGGTGCTCCTTTGTAGGGCGGCGGCCGGCACAGAACGAGTGCGGGACGGTTGCCGGCGCGCCAGCGCCTTTGTTGTATCATGGCAGGCGGCCTACTACCAGAGGCCGCAGGCTACAATTCTTTTAGCTGAGAACATTTTGTTATCGGCGGGGCCGGGCGCACGCCGGCGAAAAATAGGCGAACATGCGTTCGATCACCCTATCCTAATGCCCTGAAACGGCCCGCTCTCACTGAACCTTCATTGCCGCGCCCCCCTCGATATGGTACAATGCGATCGCACGGCTATTGGTTAGCACATATGTATCGAAACAGTACGCATGCTACTTGAGCTGAATATTCGCGATTTCGCGATCATCGATCGCTTGAGTCTGCGCCTGGAACAGGGCTTCAACGTACTCACCGGCGAAACCGGCGCCGGCAAGTCGATCATCATCGACGCGCTGGGCTCGCTGCGCGGCGAGCGCGTCGACCCGACGTTTGTGCGCGCCGGCAGCGAGCGCGCCCGCGTCGAGGGCGTGTTCAGCATCGCCGACCGGCCCGATGTCGCCCCGCTGCTCGACGAGTACGGCCTGTGGGACGCAGAGGACGACCAGGTGATCCTGACGCGCGAGGTCAGCGCCGAGAGCGGCCGCAGCGTGGCGCGCATCAACGGCCGCGCGGTCAATGCCTCGGTGCTGCGCGAGGTCGGCGGCCGGCTCGTCGACATCCACGGCCAGCACGAGGGGCTGTCGCTGTTCAACACCCGCACCCACGCCGACATGCTCGACCGCTATGGCGGCCTGGTGCCGCTGCGCGGCCAGGTAGCCGAGAAGGTGGGCGAGCTGCGGCGCGTGCGCGACGAGCTGGGCGCGCTGCGCAAGGCCGCCGCCAGCCGCGCCGAGCGGATCGAAGAGCTGCGCTTCTTGCTTGAAGACGTAGCCCAGGCCAAGCTGCGCCCCGGCGAAGAGGCCGAGCTGGCGAAAGAGCGCACGCTGGTGCAGAACGGCGCGCGGATCACCGAGCTGGTGAACTCGTGCTACGCCCTGCTGTACGCCGGCGACGAAGGCGGGCGCCGGCCGATCAAGCCGATCGTCGAGTCGCTGGGCAGCGTCACCGACGCGCTCGCCGAGCTGGCCCGCCTCGACCCGCAGGTGGCGCGCGCGGCCGAGCAGGCCAGCGAGCTGCTGTACACCCTCGAGGATCTTGCGGCCCAGGTGCGCGCCTACCGCGATGCTATGGAGTTCGACAGCGGCCGGCTCGACGCGATCGAAGACCGCCTGACGCTGATCCGCGACATACAGCGCAAGTACCACGGCTCGGTCGACGACATCCTCGCGCGCGCGGCCTCGGCCGAGGCCGAGATCGAGCGGCTGACCAACAGCGCCGAGCACCTGGCCGACCTCGAGCAGCAAGAGCTGCGGCTGCTGTCGGCGATCGGCCAGCTGGCCGGCGAGCTCTCGCGCCGCCGCCGCGCCATGGGCGACGCGCTGGCCGCCGCAGTCGAGGGCGCCATGCGCGACCTGGCGATGCCGCACGTGCGCTTCTACGTGGCGCTCGAGCGCACCGAAGACCCGCAGGGCGCTCCGGTTGGCGGCTCCGCACAGCAGCGCTACGCATTCGATAAAACCGGCGTCGACAAGATCGAGTTTCAGCTCTCGCCCAACCCCGGCGAGCCGCTCAAGCCGCTGGCGCGGATCGCCTCGGGCGGCGAGAGCGCGCGGCTGCTGCTGGCGCTGAAATCCATCCTGTCGCGCGTCGACGACGTGCCCACGCTGGTGTTCGACGAAGTGGACGTGGGCGTGGGCGGCCGCGCCGGCCACGTGGTGGGCGAGAAGCTGTGGGGCATCAGCGACCGCCACCAGGTGATCTGCATCACCCACCTGGCCCAGGTGGCCTCGTTCGGCGATACCCACTACGCGATCGCCAAGTCGTTCAGCGCCGACCGCACGCGCACGCTAGTGCAGCGCCTCGGCGACGACCAGCGCGTCGACGAGCTGGCGGCCATGCTCGACGGCGTGCCGATCAGCGATCACAGCCGCCGCAGCGCGCGCGAGATGCTCGAGCGCGCCGAGGCGTTCAAAACCCAGCGCGCCACGGAACCGATCGCCGTCAAGTAGGAGACATTCCGTTGCAACGACAGACCACCATCGCCGTCTGGTGCGAGCGGATCATTGAAGGCGGCTGGCTGCTGGCGCTGGTGCTCATTCCCAGCTATTTCAACCTGCTTTCGTCGCGCCATTTCGAGCCCGATAAAGCCACCTCGCTGCGCGCGATCGTGCTGATCATGGCCGCCGCTGGGATCATTCGCGCGCTCGAGCAGGCCGGCCGCCGCGCGCCAGGCGCGCCGACGCCGTGGCGGCGCTTTATCACCACCCCGCTGGCGCTGCCGGCCGCGCTCTACGCGCTGGTGTTTCTCGTCACTACAGCCACCTCGGTGGTGCCTAGCACCAGCTTCTGGGGCTCGTACCAGCGCCTGCAGGGCACCTACACCAACCTCTCGTATATTGGCCTAGCCACGCTGATTGTGCTGACGCTGCGCCGCCGCGAGCAGCTTGAGCGGCTGATCACCGTGGCGGTGCTGGGCAGCCTGCCGGCGATCGGCTACGGCCTGGTGCAGCACTACCAGATCGACCCGCTGCCGTGGAAAGGCGACGTGATCTCGCGCGTGGCCTCGACCATGGGCAACTCGATCTTTGTCGCCGCCTATATGCTGATGATCGTGCCGTTTGCGCTCTACCGCGCGGTGGTGGCCTTCGCCGAGGCGCGCGCCGCCGACGAGCCGGGCGACACCGCCGACTTCGGCTGGGCCGCGGCCTACGCGCTGCTGGCGATCGGCAGCCTGCTGCTGCTGCTTGGCGTCACCAAGTTTGGCGCGGTGGTGCGCTCGTTCGATACCTCGACGAACATCCCCGACCTGCGCTACTGGTGGATCTTCCCGGCGGCGCTCACTGCGGTGTGCGGCCTGTATATTCTGCCGACGCTGCGCCCGCACACCGCCGAGCGTATCAGCGGCGCTATGATCTGGCCCGGCATCCTGACGGCCGGGTTTGTGCTGCTGCTTGGCTTCGCCTACCTGCTTGGCCAGGCCGCCGGCGCGCAGGTGGTGCAGTCGCGCGCTGGCCGCAACGACGCCGACTGGCCGTTCTGGCTGGTTGGCGGGCTGGCGCTGGTGGTGGTGGCGTACGTGCTGATCTACACGCTGCCGCGCCGCGCCGCGCCGTCGCGGCGGCTGCTGTGGCTGCAGGGCGCCGGCATGCTGGTGATCGCCGGCTTTTTGCTGCTGACGATCTTTTTCACCCAGAGCCGCGGCCCGTGGATCGGTATGGGCGCGGCGCTGTTCGTGTTTTTTACGCTGCTGCTGTGGCGCGCATACCGGCGCGCGCGGGCCGGCGCCACGGGCCGCACCGGCCTGTACCGCAACCTGCTGATTGCCGAAGTCGTGGTGACACTGGTGCTCGGCGGCTTCGTGGCGGCCTTCAACCTGTCGAGCGCGCCGGTGTTCCAGCAGCTGCGCAGCGTGCCGTACATCGGCCGCATGGGCACGCTGCTCGAAACCGAGACTGGCACCGGCCTGGTGCGCACGCTGATCTGGCGGGGCGACGACAAGGCCGGCGGCGCGATCGGGCTGATCAGCTCGAGCCCGCTGCGCGCGATCATCGGCTGGGGCCCCGAGAGCATGTTCGTGGCCTACAACAAGTTCTACCCGCCGGCGCTTGCGAACATCGAGGCGCGCGGCGCATCGCCCGACCGCTCGCACGAGGCGTACCTCGACGAGCTGGTGACCAAGGGCGCGCTCGGGCTGGCCAGCTACCTGTTCGTGATCATTAGCTTTTTCGCGCTGGCGTGGCGCCTGCTCGGCCGCACCGACGACTGGCGCACGCAGGTGCTGTGCATCGCCGGCGTGGCGGTGGTGGTGGGCCATAGCATCGAGGGCCTCACCGGCATCCCGATCGTCTCGACGCTGATGATGCTGTGGGTGACGATGGCGGTGGTTGTAGTGGCGGGCGCGCTGGCCGGCCAATACTCGCTCGAGGCCGAACCCGCCCCGGCCGCGCCGCCGGCCGCGAGGTCGAGGTGCGTGGCTGTGCTTCCCGGAGCGAGCGCGGCGCACCGTGCC
>CALLYN010000120.1 GCA_937858455.1 uncultured Kouleothrix sp. | reverse complement strand
GGCGCATCGCGGCGGCCGTGGCGCACGTACGCGAGGCCGGGCCGCACACCCCCGACATGGGCGGCGCCGCCAACACCGCCGACATCACGCGCGCGGTGATCGCGGCGCTGGCCGATCCTGGCGTGGAAGACCCCGCCCCCGCGCCCATGGCAGAGGCGGGAGGATAGATCTGATGCCATGGTGCAGTCGTTTCGCGACCGCACCATGACATCAACACATCTCCCTCTCTCGCTTTGGCAAAAGAGGCAGAGGGAAAGGCCAACCCACATCCTGCAAGGGAGCGAACACTCCCACGACGACTTGAAACGGATCACTAGCAAAAGGAGCAACAGATCATGAGCGCAAGCTGCCCCGAGTGCGAAGCCACCGTCAGCCTGAGCGACGACGTGGTTGAAGGCGAGATCGTCACCTGCCCCGACTGCGCCACCGAGCTAGAGGTGGTAAGCATCAACCCGCCGACCCTGGCGCTGGCCCCCGAGGTCGGCGAAGACTGGGGCGAGTAACCCACGTTGCCGTCAGGGCGAAGCATTCGCCGGCGCTGCCGAGGAATGCTCCGCCCTTACACTATGGAGAGAAACATGCGCATCGGTGTCCTGTGCTCGCGCGTGCGCGTCGAGGAAAAGCTGCTGTTCCAGGAGATGGACCGCCGCGGGCTCGACTACGTGCGGATCGACGACGACGAGGTGATCTTTCACCTGAACGAAGGCAAGTACCCCTACGACATTGTGCTGGAGCGCAGCATCCATCACTCGCGCGCGCTGTACGCGCTCAAGGCGCTCAACGACGCGGGCGTGCCCACCGTCAACACCGCCGCCGTGGCCGACGTGTGCGGCGACAAATTCAAGACCACCCAGGCGCTGATCAAGCACGGCGTGCCGACGCCGCGCACGCTCATGGCCTTCACGCCCGCCTCGGCGCTGCGCGCGATCGAAGAGCTGGGCTACCCGGCGGTGCTGAAGCCGGCGATCGGCTCGTGGGGCCGCCTGATCGCCAAGGTGAACGACCGCGAGGCCGCCGAGGCGCTGCTCGAGCATAAAGAGATCCTCGGCTCATACCACCACTCGATCTTCTACATCCAGGAGTACGTGCCCAAGGCCGGCGGGCGCGACATCCGCGCGTTCGTGGTCGGCGACGAGTGCATCTGCGCGATCTACCGCACCAGCGCCCACTGGATCACCAACACCGCGCGCGGCGGCCAGGCCAGCAACTGCCCGGTGACGCCTGCGCTGGCCGATATCTGCATCGGCGCGGCCCAGGCCGTTGGCGGCGGCGTGGTGGCGATCGACGTGCTCGAGGCCCAGGACGGACGCCTGACGGTGAATGAAGTGAACTACACCATGGAGTTCCGCAATAGCATCGACACCACCGGCGTCAACATCCCGGCGCGGGTGATCGACTACCTGGTGTCGGTTGGCCGCGGGAGCTAAACCACAGCGATTCAGCATGGAGCGACGCGAACACTCACTTGCACTCAGCCTCCGCGTCCTCTGTGGTGATAGATCAGGAGCCGTATGAGCGACAAACCGCGCCCGTGGCAGGTGCTGCGCCGCAGGACGATCTACGATAGCCCGTGGGTGCGGCTGCATCGCGACGACGTGCGCCTGCCCGACGGCAGCGTGATCGACGGGCACCACGTGCTCGACTACCCGCGCCCGGCGGTGTGCGTGGTGCCTGCCGGCGACGACGGCCGCGTGCTGCTGATCGAGCACTACCGCTTCATCACCGACACGACCGGCTGGGAGGCGCCGGCCGGCCGCGTCGACGAGGGCGAGGCGCTGGAGGACGCGGCGAGGCGCGAGCTGCGCGAAGAAACCGGCTACACCGCCAGGCGGCTCGACTACCTCGGCCACTACCACCCGGCCAACGGCAGCTCGAACCTGACGTTCCACGTCTTCATCGGGCGCGGGCTGCGGCGCGTGGGCGAGCTGACCGACACCAACGAGATCATGCGCGTGGCCTGGTTCACGCCCGAGGAGATCTGGGCCATGATCGACGCGAATGAGATCCGCGACGGCCTGGCGCTCACCGCGCTGCTGTGGCACCTGGCCCGAGGCTATGTGAACCACGGAGACACAGATAAAGAAATCTGAGGCATTATGACGATCCGAGCATCCATCATCGGCGCGAGTGGCTATGTCGGCGGCGAGCTGGCCCGGCTGCTGCTGTTCCACCCCGGCGCCGAGCTGGCCCAGGTCACCTCCGAGCGGCTGGCCGGCAAGCCATTCACCAGCACGCACCCGAACCTGCGCGGCCACACCGCGCTGCAGTACGTACCGATGAACAAGGTCGAGCCGTGCGACGTGCTGTTTCTGGCGCTGCCGCACGGCCAGGCCGCCCGCCAGATCGACCGGTTCGCCACGCTGGCGCCCAGGATCGTCGACTGCTCGGCCGACTTCCGGCTACGCGACCCGGCGGCCTACACGCGCTGGTACGGCGAGCCGCACCCGGCGCCACACTGGATCGAGCGCTTCGCCTACGGCCTGCCCGAGCTGAACCGCGAGGCCATCCGCGCCGCCAGCTACGTCAGCGGCGTCGGCTGCAACGCCACCGCCAGCAACCTGGCGCTGCTGCCGCTGGCGCGCGCCGGCCTGCTCGACGCGGCGCGCGACGTCGTGATCGAGGTGAAGGTCGGCTCGTCGGAGGGCGGCGCCAGCAGCAGCGACTCGTCGCACCACCCCGAGCGCAGCGGCGTGGTGCGTTCGTTCGCGCCCACCGGCCACCGCCACACCGCCGAGATCGAGCAGGCCACGGGCCTGGCGCGCGTGCACCTGTCGATCACCAGCGTCGAGCTGGTGCGCGGCGCGCTGGCCACCGCGCACGTGTTCCCGCGCGAGCCGCTGACCGAGAAGGAGCTATGGCGCGCCTACCGCGCGGCCTACAGCGCCGAGCCGTTTGTGCGGATCGTGCGCGAGCGCCAGGGCAGCTACCGGCTGCCCGAGCCAAAGATCCTGGCCGGCAGCAACTACGCCGACGTCGGCTTCGCGCTCGACGAGGCTAGCGGGCGGGTCGTCAGCATCTGCGCGATCGACAACCTAATGAAAGGCGCCGCCGGCAGCGCGGTGCAGTGCATGAACCTGATGTGCGGCCTCGACGAGCGCGCCGGCCTGGGCTTCACTGGCCTGCACCCGATCTAAGAAGCTGTTTGAAAAGGGTGGTTTGGAGGGACTTCGTCCCTCCAAATTTCCACTTTTTCTGGCGGGTGGCGGCCACATTCGTGGTCGCCACCCGCCAGAAGGGAAGTGCGAGGGGCAAAGCCCCTCGCTCACGCCCTTTCAAACAGGCTCTAAGGCGTGGCGCGTAGTGCGTAGACGCATCGTATGATGGCGAACCTACGCACTATGCACTACGCACAGTGCAACACTATGAACCATATAATCATCCAAGAGGCCAGCGAGGCCGACATCCCGGCAATCGTGGCGATCACCCAGGCCGCATTTGCCGAATACAGCGACCGGCTCGACCCGCCGTCGAGCGTGCGCGACGAGACGGCCGAGAAAGTTCTGGCAAAGCTAGCCGAGGGCCGGGCGGTGCTGGCGCTGGTCGGCGGCGCGCCGGCCGGCACGGTATACTACAGCCCGCGCGAAGGCTACGTGTACCTCGGGCGGCTGGCGGTGCTGCCCGAGCGGCGCGGCCAAGGCGTCGGCGCAGCGCTGATCGCGTATGTCGAGCGGCGCGCTGCCGAGCTAGGGCTGCCGCTGGTGCGGCTGGGCGTGCGCGTGGCGCTGCCGCACCTGCGCGCCATGTACGAGCGCCTGGGCTACCGCGTGTACGAAGAGCGCCGCCACCCCGGCTACGCCGTAACGACGTTTGTGATGATGGAGAAGGATATTCTATGACCACCGACGACCGTCGGCCGGCGACCAACTATCGGCGAACGGCGAACGGCGAGCAGCAGCCTGCGGAGAGCGGCGATCAGTCGCCGGCCGCGATTGGCCGGCCGCGCCACGAGCCGCCGCCCTTTCTAGCGGGCGAGAACCCGGCGCAGGAGCGCTACCACGAGGCCACCGAGCTGTTCGGGCTGTTCGGCTACCTGAAGGCGCAGGGCTTCGGCGTATTCAGCCTTCGCGAGTCGCTGCAGGCTGTCGGCGAGCGGATCGACGGCACGCTGCAGGGCTTCCACCTGAGCGCCGACGAGGCCTGGCAGTGCATCGAGCACATGGACGCGCTGGGCGTGGGCGTGGCCGAGCTGCCGGCCTACCCAGCCAACCGCTACGGCCAAGCGCTCAACCAGCGGCTGATCGAGCAGGCGTGCGCCGCCGGGCTGGCGATCGAGTTCGCCGCGCACGCCCGCTGCGTCGAGGCCGACATCCGCGCCGCCCACGCGGCCGGCTTCCGGCGCGTACATCTGTACATCGGCACCAGCAAGATCAAGCAGGCCACCGCCGGCAAGTCGATCGAGCAGATCGCCGCGAAAGCGTTCGAGAGCATCGCGCTCGCGCGCGAGCTGGGCTTTGGCTGCGTGCGCATCAGCACGGAAGATGCCTTCCGCACCACGCTCGACGACTACGCGGCCTTCTACCAGCACCTGGCCGAGGCGCTTGCGGCGGCCGGGCTCGCGGCCGACGGCATCGGCATCCCCGATACCGTCGGCCTCTCGACGCTGCGCGACCTGGGCGACCGCATCGCCGTGCTGCGGCGTGTCGGCATGGACTTCAGCTTCCTCGAGTGCCACATCCACAACGACATCGGCAACGCCGACCGGACGTACGTCGACACGCTGCTGCTGTGCATGCGCCTGGGCATCACCATGCTGCCCGACTTCTCGATCCTCGGCATCGGCGAGCGCAATGGCACGATCGGCCTCTCGTCGCTGCTCGAGGCGATCTATCGCCGGCTGATCCTGCTGTACCCGCGCAAGATGCCGCAGATCCGCCAGGCCATGCGCGAGCAGCTCGGCTCGCTGCCATCGGGCGAGCTGTTCGTCAACCGCTACCGCGACGCCGACACATTCTTCTACCATATCATGGCGCGCACCGGGTTTGTGTTCGACCGCAGCCCGTTCTCGGCCAACACCGAGTTCGACGGCTCGGGCGTGCACGCCGACACGACCATGCGCGCCTATCTGCTGGCGCAGGCCGAGGGCAGCGCAGGCCAAGAGGCCATCGATATCGGCAACAGCGCGTATGCCGGTGCCCTGCCGCCCTACGACATGCCGCTGCGCACGCCGGTGCTGGCGTGCTTCGGCTGCGGCAAGAGCAACGTGCGCTACTGGCGCGAGCGCGCGGGGCTGGCGCTGCGCCCTGATGCCGAGATCCGCGCGCGCCTGGCCGGCCTGGACGACATCGACGAGGCCGAGCGCGAGCGGCCAGTCGACGAATCGGCGGCCGACGAGCTGATCGCCCAGCTCATCCGCTGCTACAGCATCAAGCTGAACGGCATCTCGCACCAGGATGCAATGGAGCTGGTGGGCCTGTTCTACGCGCCGTCCGCCGAGCATTCCGCCTGGGAGGAGCACGCCCAATCGGCGGCGGTATAGCCTGCGGCAGCCCGGTGTAGGCCGCCGCGCAAACCCTGGAAACGGCAGCTATCGATGATCTCGAAAACCGAATTTCTGCGCGCCTGGCTCGGCATCGGCCTCCAATCGTTCGGCGGCGGCGCGGCTACGCTCTACCTCATCCGGCGCACGGCCGTCGAGCGCCACGGCTGGCTGAGCGACAGCGACTTCACGCGCGACTGGGGCATCTGCCAGATCGCGCCGGGCATCAACCTGTTTGGCATGGCCATCCTGATCGGCTGGCGCGCGCTCGGCGCCGCCGGCGTGGCGCTGGCGCTGCTCGGCATGCTGCTGCCCAGCGTCGCGATCACGATTGGCCTGACGGCGGCCTACGCCACCATTAAAAGCCAGCCGCTGGTGCAGGCGGCGCTGCACGGCGTGGTGCCTGCAACGGTCGGCCTGGGGCTGCTGCTGGGCTACTCGCTGCTGCGCCCGCTGCTGGCCGCCAGCCGCAAAGAAGGCCGCGCCAGCCTGCTGGCGGCCGTGGCGCTGTTCGCTGGCAGCGCGCTGGCGGTGAGCCTGGCGCACATCTCGGTGCTGGCCGCGCTGTGGGGCTGCGGCGGCCTGTTCGCGCTGTTCAGCTGGTGGCGCGCCAGGTGGCCGCGATGATCGACCTGCTGACGCTGTTCTGGCTGCTGCTGAAGGCATCGCTGTTCTCGACCACTGGCAGCGGCAATTTGCCCATTCTGCACCAGGACCTGCTGGCGCGCGGCTGGGCCACCGACCGCCAGTTCGCCGAGGCGCTGGCGATCGGCCAGGTATCGCCCGGCCCAACCGGGCTGTGGGTGATCAGCCTGGGCTACCTGGTGGGCGGCCTGCGCGGCGCGCTCCTGTCGCTGGTGGCGATCACGCTGCCGCCGCTGGCGGTGCTGGCGGTAGCCGGGTTCTACCGGCGCTTTGGCGGCCACCCGGCCATGCAGGGCTTTGTGCGCGGGCTCAGCCTGGCGGTGACGGGGATCTTTCTGGTGGTGCTGTTTGGGATCATGCGCGGCGTTGGCTTCGAGCCGCGCGCCCTGCTGATCGCCCTGTGCGCGCTGGGGCTGGGCGCGACGCGGCGCGTGCCGGTGATCGGCGTGATGGCGCTGGCCGCGCTCGCGGGCATTCTGCTGTATTCGTAGCGGTGCGTGTGTGAACCGAAAGCTGGCGTTTGGGCTGCTTGTTCTTGCGAACGTGTTCTGGGGCTCGTCGTACGTGGCCGCCAAGCTGGCGCTGCGCGACCTGCCCCCGCCGCTGCTGGGCGCGCTACGCGTGACGCTCGCCAGCGCGCTGATCTGGCTGGCGGCGCTGCCGGCCTGGCG
>CALLYN010000119.1 GCA_937858455.1 uncultured Kouleothrix sp. | reverse complement strand
TGCGAGCGTGTGGAGCGCCTGGGTAGCGCGCCTGGAGCAGGCCGCCGGGATCGCCTCGCGTAAATCCGAAAAGTTTTCGGTTTTGGAGAGACACATGGCACGACACACCAGCCAGCGCCTGGGGGAGATGTTCGCGGAGATGCTCGAGCAGGCGCGCGAGACCGGGCGGCCGCAAAAGCTCGGGCTTGCCAAAGGCGCGCTGCTGCGCCTCACCGTGCGCAACCGACGCGTCGAGCTGCTGGTGGCGCGGTGCGGCGCGCCGCTCACCTTCGAGGATCTGGCCCTTGCCGAGGGCCAGTGCCAGGTACCGCGCACGGCGCGGCGCCGGCCGGCGACTGGCCAGCATCGCCAGGAGATTGGCGGCCAGGTCTATTTTGCGATTGCATTTGCGTGGAGTCTCTGGTAGTGGTACCCGGCGGCCCGCAGCCGAGGGGAGCGAGCACCATGGCGCTTGTACTAACGCGCGAGCGCGTCGCCGATCTCATCGTCGTCGCGCGGACCACCGGCCATGCCGGCCATGTCTTCGGCAGGGAGAGCCTGGGCATCCTGTGGTCGCATCCTCTGCAGCAGTGCCTGCTCACGTTCCGGCGCCAGGACGGCGCCGTCGATCAGATCTGGCTCCCAGCCACCCGCGCCGAGGAGCAGATCTGGATCGCCATCAACGAGCGCCTGCCCTGGCTCGGGCAGGCACAGGAGGTCGTATGAAGAAGAAGAGCATCACCCGCGCGCGGCTCGACGCGATCCGCCTGCGGCTGGGCGGCGGCGAGAGCTGCATTCGCGTCGAGGCGCAGCGGCTGGCGCTACCGCCCGCCGAGCTGAAAGCGCTGCTCTACCACCCCGAAGGCCGGCAGCGGCCACGGCCACAGCAGCGGCGGCCACGATGAGGCGCGTGCCGCTGCCGGAGCTGCTGGCCGAGCTGAAGCGCCAGGCTACGCAGAGCGGCCAGGATCGCAGCTGCGCGCTCTCGCACGGCGCGCGCGTGGCCTGGCGCGTGCGCAGCGGCGAGGTGGTATTTTCGGTGGCGCGCCCCAAAGTACGCCTCGGCGACAGCGAGCTCATCGTCTTCAAGGCCGCCGCGCAGGTACCAGCGGAGGCCGAGCGCATCCCGGTCGAGGGGCAGCAGGAGCTGCGAACCGACGACGGCACCACGTGGCACCGGGTCGCGTGGAAGTATCGACAAGGAGAGACACCGTGACAACCGCAACAACCAAGATCGTGATCGTGGCTGGCCAAGAGTTTGGTATACCCGTCGAGACGGACAACGAGGCGATCCGCGCGCAGCTGCTGGCGATGGGCTTCGCCGACGTGGCCAAGCCGGCCGAGATCAAGGTCGGCACCCGCGAGGTCGACGGGCAGACGGTGCAGACCGTCGAGTTTATCAAAAAGGCCGGCACGAAAGGGCTGGGCGGCGCCGATCTGGCCCAGCTGCTGGCCGAGCTGCCGCGTAGCTCGCTCGGCCCATTGATGGGCATCACGTCGGCCCAGCTGCTCGGCCGGCTCTTTGATGAGCAGATGACCGTTGGTGAGCTGCTTGCTTCCGAAGGCGCGCTGCGTCACGCCCTACATGAGAGCGCCGGTGGATATCGCCGTCAAAGTGAAGGAGCCGCAGTATGCGCCCGCGTCGACCACGCGCCCGCCGCGCCATGCGCCACCCCACTCGGCTGGTAAGCATGGCGCGGCACGAGCGCTTGACCGTGCCGGATGAGGTTGCCCAGGCCTGGATGGTGGGGATAGCAGCGGCGGAACTGCTGTATGAGTACTTCCCCGACTTCTATCAGGCAACCAACACCGACGCTATGTCGGCCACCCTGCCGCGATTGCTCGGCTGCTGCGCGGCGTTCTGGCAGCTGGTGGAGCGGCGCGGGCTGAAGCTGCGCTGGCCCGGCGAGCACACGTATGGGGGTCTTACCCTTAACGAGTTGCCCGACGCGCCCGAGGAGACGATCCTGGTCTTCGACGGCGTGAGCGAAGAGTGGATGAGCGATCTGGGGCACTTTCTGGTGATGCCGCGCCCGCGCTTTTACGGCTACGGCGTGCAGGCACTGCTCGATCAGGAGAGCGATAACTATCCCTGCGAGCCGCTCACCATTCTGCTCTGGCACCTGTTTGCAGATACGCCGCTGGGGCTGGGCGTGCCGCTGCTGCCGATGGCTACAAACATTGATGAAGAGCTGGCGTTCGACCTGTTCCGCATCAAGCCACTGCCCGGCAACCTTCCCGTGCAGTTGTTTGGCGCGCAGCTGCAGCTCGAGATCGCGCAGGCGTACGACGTGCCAGCCTGGGATCTCATCAGCTACGCCTTCGGCAAGACCACGAATGACCTGGCGAACTATGACGAGTACGAGGTCGAGGCGATCTACATGGGCGAGATTGACGAGGGGTTTGAGTGGCGCGAGATCGATCGCCTCGCACAGCAACAGCGCGCGGCCGAGCGCCTCGAAGCGGCCTACACGGCATGGTCGGGGCAGGTGAAGCAGCTCGGCGCGCTGCGCCGGCTGGCAGGGCAGCTCCACAGGGCCGCGCGCGCGGCCGAGCGGGAGCTGCAGACAGCACCGAAGTCCCTGCTGGTGCTGCTCGGCACTGAAACCGAAGAAGAGGCGGTGTATGCACACTAGGCTACGGCCCAGCGCGCCCGACGTCGTTATCACGGATGGCGAGCCGCTGGCGCAGATTACGATCTACGACGAGCTGACACTACTGACCCGGCGGCACCGCGGTCGCTGGACGCAGTACCCGATCACCCCCGATGCGCTCGGCGACGCACTGAGTGGCGTGCCGCAGGCCTCCGGTCTGCTCCCGCCGCACACGCTCGGCACGGGCCGCATGTGTGGCCAGCCTTTTACGGTGGTCTATGTGCCGCCGGCCGTCCGCACGCTGCGGATGGAGGTTGGCAGCTATACGATCCCCGTGCCGCCGCTGGTGTGGGCAGGGTGCGGCACCGACTACCGGATCTGGGCGCTGGCCACGCGCGACTACCCCACGCGCGGCGACGAGCCGCTGATGGTCGCGCCGTTCCCGAACTGCTACAAGCGCGGCGATGTGTGCTGGGGCAGCGCCGACCCGCGCCCGCCCGCGACGCCGAGCGGGCTGCTCCGCGTGCTGACGCTATTCCTGGAGGAGAGCTATTTCAATTTGCATCTCGCGAACGGCAAAAGTGTGCAGTTCCCGAACAGTGTCGTTGCACGCTGGCAGCAGCTGGCCGAGAGTCACGCTGACACCTATCCGCTCGACGACCTGATGCCAGCCGAGTGTCAGCTGGCATGGTTGCTGGCGGGCAATCCGTGGGGAGGCGCGCGATGAGCGGCGATCTATCGACCGTCTTCGGTGGCCTGGTGCGCCACCAGGTGGCCCGCACTGATACCCGCGACTGGCAGGAGCGCCGGCCCGGTATTGCCTGGCTCTACGCCGCGAACGGCGTCTTCAAGCGGGCATCCAATGGCATGGTCGAGGCCCAGGGCCGCGCGTGCCACATCGACTACGACGTGCCTGGCCTGGCCGCGCTGATGGAGTACGTCGCCTGGTCGTGCTGGCACGGCCGTTTGCCGGGCGCACTGCTCGCGCCGCTGCTGCGCGACGCTCAGGTGGCCGGCCGCGATGCGGGAAGCGGGGTGCTCCGGCCAATCGAGAAGCAGTACTTCTTCGTTGAGCGCGCCGGCGGGATCTACGTAGTTGCTCCGCGTGCTCAGCAGGGCAGCGCGGGCAGCGTGCGCTATGCAATGCCCGCGCCTGCGAGCGGCACGCCGCTGCTCGATCTCCACAGCCACCACAGCATGCGCGCGTTTTTCAGCGCGACCGACGACCGCGACGACTCAGGCCTGAGTGTCTCGGCAGTGATCGGCCAGATTTTCACGCGCCCCGAGATCGTCGTGCGGCTGAACATCTATGGCCTGCACTGCCCGATCCCGGCCGCGCTCGTGTTTGATAGCCTCGGCCCATTCGTCGATCGCTATGCAGGAGGGTCGGAATGCAGCTGACGATTGAGCCAACCTACACCTACCTGATTCCTGACGTGCCCACGATCGCGATCGCGCTCGTGGGCTGCGGCGGCACTGGCAGTCACATCGCGCAAGCGCTAGCACGCCTGGCGGCGCACTGCCGCGACACGGGCGGGCCGCGTCTCGATCTGGCGTTTATCGACGGCGACATCGTCGAGGCGAAGAACGTCGGACGGCAGCTGTTCAGCGTAGCCGATATCGGCCGCAACAAGGCCCAGGCGCTGGCTGCGCGATTCTCGGCGGTCTTTGGCCTGACGATCGCCGCGTTTCCGCAGATGATCGACGGAACCTGGGCGCATAGGCTGAACGCCCGGCAGAGCTACGGGATCATCGTCGGCGCCGTGGATGGCGCGGCGGGCCGGCGGGCGATCGGCGACCTGCTCGGCGGGACTTGGTGGCGGCTCTGGATCGACAGCGGCAACCACGAGCACAGCGGCCAGGTGGTGGTTGGGTCGACGCGCGTCACGAGTCAGCTGCGCACATCGCTCACGAACGGCCTGTGCGCGGCGCTGCCCACCGCGCCGCTGATCTACCCCGAGCTGCTGAAGGATGCGCCGATCCGCCCGCGCGCCGACTGCGCAGCGGCGATGCACGACAACGCGCAGAGCCTCATGGTCAACCAGATGATGGCCAGCATCGTCGGCCAGTACCTGTATCAGATCGTGATTGGCCGCCGGCTGACCACGTTCCGCACCGTCGTGGATCTCGCATCGCTGACGATGCGCAGCGACCCGATCACTGCCGCGGCGCTGAGTGCCGCGACGGGTCTCACGCCCGCGCAGCTGCGCGGCGAGGCGCCGAGCGCGCCCAAGAAGAAAGGCAAGAACGCTGCATGAGTACCGCACTCGCCTTGAAAGACGTCGAATTCGTCGCCGACGACCTGCCGGGCCATGAGCAGGCAATGGCAGCCTACGAAGCGGCCGGCCTGGAGGCGCGCGACGCCTTTATGCTGGAAGCGCACGCCGCCCGCATTCTGACCGTGGCCAAGCGCGGCATCCTGGAGATTGGTCAGGAGCTGCTGGCGGCGCGCGAGCGCGCCAAGCACGGCACCTGGAGCGCGTTTCTGCAGCGCGCCCAGATCGAGGAGCGCACCGCGCAGTACTACATGCGCGCGGCCCAGCGCTTCGGCGATACGCCCGACGTGGCCGCGCTGCTCTCCGGCAGCGCCATGATGCTCATGGCCGCGCCGAGCGCCGACGCCGTCGTCGTCGAGGGCATCGTCGAGGAAGTGCGCGCCACCGGCGCCGCGCCAAAGGTCGAGGAGGTCAAGCAGCGCCTGGCGGCCGCCAAGCCCGCGCCAGCATTGTCCCCACGGGCGTGGGGGTGAACCGAAGCAATAATAGTCCGTCGATGCGGCATTTTTATTGTCCCCACGGGCGTGGGGGTGAACCGCCAGCAGGGTGCGATCGCGGTCGGTCAGTGCTATTGTCCCCACGGGCGTGGGGGTGAACCGGCCGCGGTTGCGCTGAACGCGGCGCCGGTCTGATTGTCCCCACGGGCGTGGGGGTGAACCG
>CALLYN010000118.1 GCA_937858455.1 uncultured Kouleothrix sp. | reverse complement strand
GGCGCCACGGCTGGTCGCGCGCGGCGCGGCGCGAGGCGCTGCACGGCTGGCTGTTCGCGCTGCCGTGGCTGCTGGGGTTCGCGCTGTTCACCGCCGGCCCGATGCTATTCTCGCTGTACACCAGCTTCACGCGCTACAACATGATCGCCGCGCCGCGCTGGCTCGGGCTGCGCAACTACCAGCAGATCCTCACCGCCGACGATCGCTTCTACATCGCGCTGAAAAACACCTTCTGGATGGTGGGCGTGAAGGTGCCGATCGTGGTGGTCGTGTCGATCGCGATCGCGCTGCTACTGAACATGAACCTGCCGGGCGCCAAAGCCTTCCGCGCCATCCTGTACCTGCCGAGCCTGCTGGCCGGCGCGGCGGCGGTGTTCCTGTGGCGCTGGATCCTGGCGCCGCAGGGCCTGCTCAACCGCGGCCTCGCGCTGCTGAGCATCCCCGGCCCGGCATGGTTCATCGACCCAAGCTGGACCAAGCCGGGGCTGGTGGTGATGGGGCTGTGGTACATCGGCGGCAACGTGCTGATCTACCTGGCCGGGCTGAAAGGCATCCCGCGCCAGCTCTACGACGCCGCCGAGATCGACGGCGCCGGCCGCTGGGACAAGCTGCGCTACATCACGCTGCCAATGCTTTCGCCCACGATCTTCTTCCAGGTGGTTACCGGCATCATTGGCACCTTCCAGATCTTCACCTCGGCCTATATTATCGTCAGCGGCTACGCCGACAACACCCGCGAGGGGCCAGGCCAGTCGCTGCTGTTCTATGTGCTGTATATGTACAACCGCGCCTTTGGGCGCACCGGCCAGGGTGGCTTCCAGATGGGCTATGCCTCGGCGCTGGCCTGGATCCTCATGCTGATCATCCTGGCGATCACGCTGGTGCAGCTGTGGCTGGCGCGCCGCTGGGTGTACTACGAGAACGAAGCCTCGCACTAGCGCCGGCGGCGCAGCCCGATGGGCGCACGCGCGAGAACAAGGAGTCGCAATGACTACCGCACTCGAAAAGCAGGTCAGCGCGCCGCTGGCGCGCGAGCACGAGCAGCAGCCGGCGCCGCGCGGCCGGCTGGCCGGCGTGGATCTGGCAGCGTGGCTGGTGCTGGCCAGCATCAGCGCGCTGTTCCTGGTGCCGTTTCTGTGGATGCTCTCGACCTCGCTGAAGGATTTTAGCGAGCTGTTTAATAACCGCTGGCTGCCCACGCGCCTGGCCTGGGAAAACTACGCGCAGGCGTTTAGCTTCGGCCAGTGGCCGCGCTGGGCGCTTAACACCGTCGTGATCGCGCTGGCCTCGGTGCTGGGCACGCTGCTCTCGACATCGCTGGTGGCCTATGCGTTCGCGCGGCTGCGCTGGCCCGGCCGCGACTGGCTGTTCGGCCTGGTGCTGGCCACCATGATGCTGCCGGGCATCGTCACGCTCATCCCGCAGTACATCCTGTTCTCCAAGCTGCCGGCGTTTGGCTTCCAGGGCTCCGACACCTGGGTCAATACGTTTCTGCCGCTGGTGGTGCCGTCGTTCGCCGGCGACGCCTTCTACATCTTTCTGCTGCGCCAGTTCATGCGCACCATCCCGCTCGACCTTTCGGAGGCCGCGCGGATCGACGGCGCCTCGGAGCTGCGCACATGGTGGAGCGTCGTCCTGCCGCTGGTGCGCCCGGCGCTGGCCTACATCGCGATCACCAAGTTTCAGTACGCCTGGGAAGATTTCATGGGCCCGCTGATCTACCTGCAGCGCGAAAACCTGTATACGCTCCAGCTCGGGCTGCGCCAGTTCGAGGCCGCCGCCGGCGGTGCGCCGGCCTGGAACTGGCTGATGGCCGCCAGCCTGGTGGTGATGCTGCCGGTGATCGTGATCTTCCTGCTGTTCCAGCGCTACTTCATCGAGGGCGTGACGCTCAGCGGCATGGGCGGGCGCTAGCGCTTGTCGAACGCCGGGTGCCCAACGATCTGCGGAACCGCGTCGCCGCTGATATGCGCGTGCGACGACCAGCCCCGCAGCGCGCCGACCCAGCTCTCGCCGTCCTGCAGCATGTCGATCTCGGTGATCGAGCAGTTGCGGCTGGGCTGGCGGATCAGCGCCGGCAGGTCGATGTCGCGGCAGATGTCTTTGATCGTAAACGTGAAGATTCCGCCGTGGCCGACAATAATCACGCGCTGGTTCTCGCGGCCCGCCAGCGCCTGCGCCAGGCCGGCGCGCATGCGCGCGAGCAGCATGTGGTGGTTTTCGCCGCCGGGGAAGCGCAGGCCGGGCTGGCCCTCGAACCACGAGCGCACGATCCGGTCGTGCTCGGCCCAGCTTTCGTCGGTGGGCGGCCAGTCCTCCAGCGCGCCGACGTTCACCTCGCGGAATTCCTCGACCGTCGTCGGCTCGATGCCAATCATCGCGCCGATGATCGCCGCGGTCTCGGCCGCGCGCTTCAGCGGCGAGGCGTAGATCGCGTCGATCTGCTTGCCCACAAAAAACGCGCCGGTCTGCTGCGCCTGCAGCACGCCCTTGGGCGTCAGCGAGTAGTCGACGCGGCGATACGAGAACTCGCGCGTCAGGTTGGCGGTATTTTCTCCGTGGCGAACCAGGTAGATGGTATTCATAGGTTGGCTTGATGCTCCTTGCTATGTAGCGGTGCGGCCCAGAATCATACCACACCGGCGCGGGTTGCGCGGCCCCGCGCCGCGCTCCCTGGCAGTCAGGCGGGGGCTCTGCGCCCCAAGGCATGACCGTACGACATTGACGCTGGCACGGCCTGTCCCGTAGGGGCTCTGCGCCCCAAGGTATGACCGTACGACGTTGACGCTGGCACGGCCGTTCCCGTAGGGCGCGCATCCTGCGCGCCTTCTCCCTGTCGGGGTAGGCGGGGGCTGTGCGCCCCCGCGCCCCGCAGCAGAGGGCGGCCGCCCGCCCTCTGCACTCCCGCGCTGGGGCGAAGCCCCAGGCCCCTCAAATGATGCAGTTCCAGATGCGATGCCGGTGGTGCATGCCTCGTGGCAAACCAATACGTCACTCGGCGCCCTGAGGCATGACCGTACACCGTTGACGCTGGCACGGCCGTTCCCGTAGGGCGCGCATCGTGCGCGCCTTCTCCCTATCGGCAGGTGACGGTTTGCCCTGAGGCATGACCATACGACGTTGACGCTGGCACGGCCTTCTTTCAGCCAGAGTAGAATTTGCAGGCCGGGGGCGCAGCGCAGCGCTCGTGAAGCCAACCACAAAGTACAATTGACGCTCCCCTGCCGGGACGGTATAATGCAGCACAGGAAGCGGCGCGCTGCCGCGCCTTTGCAACCGATTAGGACGCCTTTCGATGACCGACAACTCCCTGGTGGTTCGCCTGTGCGAACCCGCCGACACGCCGCTGCTGGTGCCGCTGATCCAGGCCCAGGTGGCCGCCACCGGCCGCCCCGCGCCCGACCCCGACGCGCTCGCCGAGATCGTGAACGCGCTGCTCGTCAGCCAGTTCAGCGATTTTCTACTGGCCGAAAAGGGCGGGCGCAGCATTGGGGTGCTGCAAATCAACTACCGGCTCTCGACATGGGAGCTGGGCGCGTACGCCGTGATCGAAGATTTCTACCTGGCCCCCGGCGCGCGCGGCCAGGGCGTCGGCACGCGCATGCTCGATTACGCCTGCGCCCGCGCCGAGGGCCGCGGCGCCCAGTTTATCCAGGCTGCGGTGCGCCCGGATGATCGGGCGGCCCGCCGGCTGTACGAAGCGTTCAGCTTCACCGCCAGCCAGTACGATCTCTGGCATGCCAACCTGCCGCTCGGCTGCGCCGCCGATCTCGACGCGCCCGCGGCCACCGACGAATCAGAAGCGAGGCCCGAACCATGAGCAACAAGCGAACCGGCGGCTCGCCAGCACAGCGCGGCCGCGCCACCCCCACCAGGCCCAGCGGCGTGCCCATGCCGCTGTTCTACGCCATTCTGGTGCTGATCGCTATTGGCGGCGCGATCTTCCTGCTGAGCAACAGCCAGACACTGCGCAACAGCGCGCTGAGCGACAACGCCGCCAAGGGCGGCATCCAAAGCAGCATACCGCTCGCGAGCCTGCCCTCGCGCGGCAGCGCCGACGCACCGGTCACGGTCGTCGAGTTTGCCGACTTCCAGTGCCCGGCCTGCGGCTCGTTCGCGGTGACGCTCGAGCCGGCAATCATCAAAGATTACATCGACACCGGCAAGGTCAAGTGGCTGTACCACGACTTCCCGCTCACCCAGCACAAAAACGCCGTGCCCTCGGCCGAGGCGGCGCGCTGCGCCGGCGACCAGAGCGCCTTCTGGCCGATGCACGACCTGCTGTTCGCGAATCAGGCCCAGTGGGAGAATAGCGCCCAGCCCGGCACGATCTTCGCCGGCTACGCCAGCCAGCTGAAGCTCGACGCCAGTGCCTTCGAGCAGTGCCTCAACAGCGGCAAGTACCGCGCGGCAGTGCAGGCGTCGTACGACGCCTCGGTGAAGGCCGGCGTCAACCAGACACCGACGTTCGTGATCGACGGCAAAGCCTACCTCGCCAGCGACCTGCGCGGCGCGATCGATACGGCGCTGGCGGCCAAGAAGTAGCACCGGCCGTGGTGCGCGGCGTGTGCTGAGCGCCGCGCACCATCCAGCATCGGCTCACCGAGAACACAACACTATGCAACACTCTCCCTATCCGCGCATGGCCATCGCCCTGATGGCGCTGCTGGGCCTGCTCGACGCAGCCTACCTCTCGATCGAGCGCATCAGCGGCGGCGCGCTGGTGTGCCCGGTTGGCGGCGGCTGCGAGGCGGTACAGAGCAGCGCGTACGCCGTGCAGCTCGGCGTGCCGGTGGCGTTTATTGGCGTGGCTGGCTACGCAGCGCTGTTGCTGGCCGCGCTGGTTGCGCTGAACGCCGACACGATCGCCGGGCTGTCGCTCGCCGACATCCTGCTGGCGCTGGGCAGCATCGCGCTGCTGGCCGGGCTCTACTTCAGCTACCTGCAGGTCGCCGTGATCGGCGCGATCTGCTTCTGGTGCGTCGTCGCGGCGCTGCTCGACCTCGGCATCTGGCTGGCGGCGCTGCAGAACTGGCGCGCGAGCCGCCGCGCCCAGGCCGACGCAACGCATTGACATTCGCCCAACCTGGCACTATAATGCACCGGTTTTCACACATTTCCCGTCCGAATTTCCCTTCATGGAGGCAAACAAGCTGTGCGTAGCCGAGAAGCAACTCTCTTAGTCTTAACAGCCATCGTCACAGCGTTGGCGCTCTGGATCGACTTTGCGCCCGATAACCGCTGGCTGGGCCGCGATGTGCGCACGCGCCTCGGGCTCGATCTGCAGGGCGGCACGCAGGTGCTGCTGAAAGCACAGGATACCGGCGTGGCGCGCGATGTGATGCAGACGGCCGAGCAGGTGATCGACCGGCGTGTCAATGGCCTCGGCCTTAGCGAAACGATCGTGCAGCTCTCGGGCAACGATCGCATCATCGTTGAGCTGCCGGGCGTCACGAACCCCGAGCAGGTAAGCGAGACACTGCGCGGCACTGGCAAGCTCGAGTTCATCGCCAATGTCGATGGCCAGGGGTTTAGCGGCGCCGACGCGCCCGCCCAGGGCTCGACGGTGCGCACCAGCGGCAGCCCCACGCCGCGCCTGCGCTCGACGTCGCCCACCAGCAGCACGGCCGACCTTTCGGCAACGCAGGCGCTGTCGAATACCATCACCACCGGCCCGATCTACCAGAGCATCACCGACGGCAAGGATCTCAATACCAGCCAAGTGCAGCCGCGCTTCGGCAATAACCAGACGCCCGGCCGCAACCCGTTCGCGGTGGGCTTCGCGTTTAACGCCGACTCGGCGTCGCGGCTCGAGCGCTTCACCAGCCAGAATGTCGGCAAGCTCATGTGCATTGTGCTCGACAATGTGGTGAATAGCTGCGCCACCATTCAGAGCGCGTTGATCGGCGGCAGCGGCGAGATCACCACCGCCACGCGCGCCGAGGCCGAGCGCCTGTTCACTCAGCTGAAGTACGGCGCGCTGCCCGTGGCGCTGCAGGTCGAGTCCAGCCGCACCGTGTCGGCCACGCTCGGCCAGGACTCGGTGAACGCCAGCCTGCTGGCCGGCGCGGTGGGCCTGGTGATCGTGGCGCTGTTCATGATCCTGTACTACCGCCTGCCCGGCGTGCTGGCCACGGTGGCGCTGCTGATCTACACCGCGCTGAGCTTCGCGCTCTACCGCCTGATCCCGATCACCCTGACGCTGGCCGGCATCGCTGGTTTCATCCTCTCGATCGGCCTGGCGGTCGACGCAAACGTGCTGATCTTCGCGCGCCTCAAGGAAGAGCTGCGCCACGGCAAGTCGCTGCGCGCCGCAGTCGAGGCCGGCTTCTCGGAGGCCTGGCCGGCCATCCGCGACTCAAACGCCTCGACGCTGATCACCAGCGCGATCCTGTTCCTGTTCGGCAATAGCTTCGGCGTGAGCATTATCAAGGGCTTCGCGCTGACGCTTGGCCTGGGCATTGTGGTGAGCCTGTTCACGGCGATCACCGTGACGCGCACATTCCTGCGGCTGATTGTGCCGCTGCGCATGGCCCAGAATCCGTGGATGTTCGAGCTCGAGTCGGCGCCCGGCCTCGAGCGCGAGCGCGAAGCCCTGGCCTGATGGCCGCGGGCGCGCCGGCGTTGCAGAGCGAGTAGCGGCCGCGTAGATGCCGCCGCTACCAAACCTTCCAACACATAAGGGAAAGTAACCAGCACTATGGAAAATATCGTCCGGCACCGCTATATCTGGTTCCTCATCTCGCTTCTGGTGATCATACCAGGGCTGGTGTTTCTGCTGATACCCGGCGGCGGGCTGCGGCCAAGCATCGACTTCAGCGGCGGCGCGCTGTGGGAGTTCCAATTCCCCGACCGCCAGCGCAGCGACCTGAGCACCGACGACATTACGCGCATCTTTGTGGCGCAGGGCTTCGAGGGCGCGGTGGTGCAGCTGAGCGACGTGACCGTGCAGGGCAAGACGCTGCCGGCCGCGCTGGTGCGCACCAAAGCGCTCGACCCAAACAAAGGCGAAGAGCAGCAGCGCACGATTCTCGCGGATCTGCAGGCGAAATACGGCCCAACTACGCGCCGCGAGCAGGTGCAGAGCGTCGGCGCGACGGTTAGCCAGGAATCAACGCGCAGCGCGGTGATTGCGGTGCTCGGCGCCAGCGCGGCTATTCTAATCTACCTCACGCTGGCCTTCCGCAAAGCACCACACCCGATCCGCTACGGCGTGTGCGCGATCGTCGCCATGCTGCACGATGTGCTGGTGGTGCTGGGCGTGGCCGCGATCCTCGGCTACTTCTTCGGCCTCGAGGTCGACGCGCTGTTCCTCACCGCGCTGCTGACGATCATCAGCTTCTCGGTGCACGATACGATCGTGGTGTTCGACCGCGTGCGCGAGAACCTGATCAATCGCCGCGCCGGCGAGTCGTTCGACGAAATTGTGAACCACAGTATTGTGCAGACGCTGCCGCGCTCGATCAATACCCAGCTGACGTCGCTGTTTACGCTCACGGCGCTGCTGCTGTTTGGCGGCGCGAGCATCCGCAACTTCGTGCTGGTGCTGCTGATCGGCCTGGTGAGCGGCACCTACTCGTCGATCTTCAACGCCGCCCA
This sequence comes from uncultured Kouleothrix sp., assembly GCA_937858455.1. Lineage (GTDB taxonomy): Bacteria > Chloroflexota > Chloroflexia > Chloroflexales > Roseiflexaceae > Kouleothrix. The sequence goes on along the minus strand of CALLYN010000118.1, from coordinate 1,890 downwards.
GCTGCTGGTGGTGTGGGAGAACCAGGAGTGGCGCAGGTGGTTTGGCCGCGGCGACTCTGCCGCCACCGCGTAGCCGCGCGGCGTGCACCCGCGCCGATACCGGCAATGCCTTCAAGGCGCGCTTGCCCTCGCCTCACAGCCCCCTCTTCCGCATTTGGGAGAGGGGGTTTTGTTGCAGTTTGGCGCAGGGCCCGTACAAAGTCGGCCCTCACCCCCCTTACCCCTCCCGAGCGCGGGAAGAGGGGTAGGGGGAGGGGTCGAAAGACGTTGCACGAGCCCTGGAGTTTGGCGGCTTCGGCTTCGCCGAAACCGCTGCATGTGCTACAATAGGCGCCCAATCGATCGGGAGGCACTATGCATCTTTCGCTGAAATGGCTGAACTTTGGCGCCTCTTCGGCCAAATCGGCCGGCGCGGCAGAGGCGACAGGTGGCGGCGGCGATGGCGTCGGGCCAATCTGCATCGGCAGCGTCGACGGCTGGCTGCGCGCCGAGATCGCCCGCACCTACCTCGAACAGGCTGGCATCGGCGTCCACCTCCAGCCCGAGACGGTCGGCAGCGTGTACGGCTTTGTCAGCGGCCCGCTGGCGGCGGTGTACCTGTGGGTGCCTGCGTCTCAGGCCGAAGAGGCTACGCGCCTGTTCGCCGAGCTCGATTTCGGCGAAGCATAGCGCAGAAGCTTCTGCACAGCTAGCCCCCGGCGATCAGCAGTGCCTCGGCCACTGCTCCCTGCAGCACCAGCAGCCCGGCCACGAGCCAGGCAGCCGCCGGCCCCCAGCGGCCGCGCCGCGCCAGCCAGCCCAGCGCCACTCCACCCAGCGCCGCAGCTACCGGCACGGCGTACAGCAGGTGTTTGAGAATAAACGTGACAAACAGCGCGTTGGCGAGCGCCGTGGGCAAGTAGGTGAGACCCCAGGCCGCTAGCAGCAGCGTCGCCGGGCGCGCCTCGCGGCCGCGCCAGCGCGCGGCCAGGCACGCCATACCAGCTAGCGCCAGCGCCAGCCACGCCAGGCCGATATGCACGCGCAGCGGCTCCCACAGCGCCAGCGCCAGCTCGCCGGCCGTAAGCGATGCGCGCGGCAGCTCGCCGGCCAACCCTCCGTCGCTGCCAGCGCCGAGCATCTTCGGCAGTGTGATCGTAAGCAGCGCCGGGATGTGCCAGGCGTAGAACAACGCCAGCGCCAGCAGCGCCGCCAGCACGCCCGCCAGCAGCGTCGGCCAGGCAGCCTGGTCGCGCGCGAGCGCCAGCAGCAGCACGAGGATCACCCATGTGAGCCCAAGAAACAGCAGCCCAGTGGGGTAGGCCAGGTAGGCTAGCGCGAACGCGCCCGCCACCAGTGCCTGCGCGCGCCACTCGCGCAGGCGCGGCCGCTGGTACAGCCACAGCGCCACCGCCACCAGCGACAGCGCCTGCGCCAGCAGCGTGCCGAAAATCCCCCAGATCACCGCGAGCTTCAGGCTAAGCGGGTGCGCGCCGGCCAGCAGCGCGGCAAACACAGCGGCGCGCTCGTCTTTCAGGCCGTGCAGCACGATCAGCGCCAGCGCCAGCGCAGCGCACGCCTCGCCGAAGCTGCTCAGCGCGCCAATTGCCAGCGCCGGCCCCTTGCCGGGCAGGTACATAAACGGCGCCGTGATGAGGTAGAAGAACGGCGAGCGCGGCACCGGGCCGTCGACGTGCCACTGCGTCGGCGTGAGCGCGGTGTTCGGCAGGAACAGCGACCAGAATTTGCCCTCGGTGACCATGGTGGCGCGCGCCAGGTAGAACTGCAGATCGTTCGGCACGGTGAGCGGGAAGGCCAGGCCAAGAAAACGCAGCAGAAAGGCCAGCAGCGCGCACAGCGCCAGGGCGCGCGCCCACGGCGGCGCCAGCGCGATCGCGCCGCGCGCGGCCA
>CALLYN010000117.1 GCA_937858455.1 uncultured Kouleothrix sp. | reverse complement strand
CGCCGATCTGGCCGCTCGCACCAGCGTGCTCGCCGTTCCTGGCGATGTCGCCGACCCTGCGCACCGCCAGGCGCTAGCCGCCGCCGCCGCGCGCCTGGGCGGCCTCGACCTGCTGGTGAATAACGCGAGCATGCTCGGCCCGAGCCCGCAGCCCGCGTTGCTCGATTACCCGCTCGGCGTGCTCGAGCAGGTGTTCCGTGTCAATCTCGTCGCGCCCCTGGGTGTTCTGCAGAGTCTACGCGCGGCGCTCCGATTGGATGCACGAATCATCAATATTTCCAGCGATGCCGCCGCCGAGGCCTACCCTGGCTGGGGTGGCTATGGCGCAAGCAAAGCCGCGCTCGAGCAGCTCTCGGCGGTGCTGGCCGCCGAGCAGCCAGCCTGGCGGGTCTACTGGGTCGACCCTGGCGATATGCGCACGCAGATGCACCAGGAAGCCTTCCCCGGCGAGGATATCAGCGACCGGCCGCCGCCCGAGGCCAGCGTTCCCGGCCTGCTTGCGCTGATCGCCGGCGATCTGCCGAGCGGCCGCTACCAGGCGCGCGCGCTGCCGGCCGGCATCGATACAGTGGTGGGCCATGCATAACGTTTCGCCCGCCGCCATGTCGCTTGAGCCGCCGGCCCTACGAGCGCCCGCGCCGCAGCCGCCTGCCGCCCTGGATTTCGAGCTGCCGCCCGAGCTCCAAGCCGCCGAGCCGCCCGAGGCGCGCGGCCTCGCCCGCGACGAAGTGCGCCTGATGGTGTCGTACCGCGCCAACGACCAGGTGTCGCACGCGCGCTTCCGCGATCTGCCGTGCTTTCTCCAGCCCGGCGACGTGCTGCTGATCAATACCAGCGGCACGCTCAACGCGGCGCTGGCGGCCAGCCGCGCCGATGGTACGCCGCTTGAGCTGCACCTCTCGACGCACCTGCCCGCCGATCTGTGGATGTGGTGGCCAGCCAGGTTCCCTTCCAGCATTCGCGAGGCTTCTCGAAGCATCGAGAAAAACACTCAAAAGAAAATCCTTTTCTACACGCGGGCTTTGCTTGGGTTCCCGCGCGAGCTTTTGCGCATAGGTGGCGTGTCGATTTGACGCGTTTCTTTCACATTTCTGTG
>CALLYN010000116.1 GCA_937858455.1 uncultured Kouleothrix sp. | reverse complement strand
CAGCAGCCGCACCGCGCCGGCCGCCAGCCACTCGAGCGGCAGAAACAGCAGATCGAGCAGCAGCCCGACGCCGCGCCCTACCCAGTCGAGCGCGCGGTCGAGCGCCGACTCGCGCTCGCGGCCGGCCGGGTCCTGGCGCATGAACCGCGCCAGCACCACAATAAACACGCCCAGCACCGGGGCCATGCTCAGCGCCACCGCCGCGCCCGGCCCGAAGCGCAGCCCGATGATCGCGCGCTCGTAGGCCAGGATCGAGAACAGCCGCGTCGCGCCGCCGGGGCCGCCGCCGGTCATCAGGTACACCAGCCCGAAGGTATTGAAGGTCGAGATCGTCGAGAGCAGCAGCGTCACCACGATCACGTACTTCAGGCCCGGCAGCGTAATATGCCTGAAGCGCTTGAGCGCGTCGGCGCCGTCGACCTCGGCGGCCTCGTACAGCTCGCGGTCGATCGCCTTGAGGCCGGCCAGCAGCAGGATGGTGTAGAACGGGATGCCCTTCCAGATATTCACCGAGATCACGCTGGGCATGGCCAGGCGCGGCTCGGAGAGCCAGCCGAGCGGCCGGTCGATCAGGCCGAGCGCCAGCAGGATCGGGTTCAGCCCGCCGAAGATCGGGTCGTAGATGCTGCGCCAGGCCATCGCCGTCACAACCTCGGGCACGATCCAGGGCAGCAGCATCAGCCCGGTAAGCAGGTTGCGCAGCGGCAGGCGGCTGTTGAGCAGCAGCGCGATCGCCATGCCAACCACGAGCTTGCAGCCGATCGAGGCGGCGGTGAACAGAATAGTATTGCCTACCGCGCTGCGGAATTCGGAGTCGCGCCAGAGCAGCTGGTAGTTGCGCAGGCCCACGAACTGGTCGGTGCGGGTGATGATATTGCGGGTGGTGAAGCTGAGCAAGATCGCGTTGATAAACGGCCAGAAGATCAGCCCGGCCATGATGATCACCAGCGGCAGCACAAACGGCAGCGCGACCTTCCAATCGCGGCCGAGCCAGGCGGCGGCGCGGCGCTCGCGGCCCAGCGGCGCGCCACGCAGCAGCGCCGGGCTGCCCTGTGTCGCTCGTTTGGCCATAGCTCCCTCTCTATGCGGCAGGATGGCGCGATGGCATAATCAGCGTGGCGGCTGCATCGTGCCATCGCGCTATCGTGCCACGGTGTCAGGCTTGCGGCAGACCGGCCTCTTCAAACAGCTGTACGATGCGGTCGTGCGCGTCTTTCACTGCGTCCTCGGCCGACATCTTGCCGGTGGTGACATTGGCCATCATCTGGCTGGGGATCGCCGCGGCGAGGATGCCGTCGATTGCGGCGTTCGGGTCGGCGGGGTACGACGTGCCGGTGTAGGCCTCGGGGTTGAAGATGATCTCCTTCACCGTGGCGAAGTTCGGGTCGATCTTCAGGATCTCGTCGGTCCACTGGTTCTTGTACGCCGGCAAGAACAGCGCCCCGCCCTCCTGCACCATGGGGTCGAAGATCTGCGGCTGGAGCATGTGCAAGATCAGCTCTTTGGCGATGTCGATGTTCTTCGAGCCCTTGAAGATCGTGAACCAGCCGTTCTGCCCGGCCTCGAGCAGCTTGCCGTCGTTGGTTTTGAACTTGTGCAGCAGCGCGGTGTTCGGGAAGACTGGGTTTTTGTCCTTCTTGGCCTTGGCGTAGATGCTGAACTGGTTGGCGGTGAGCGCGATCGTGCCGGCCAGGTAGGCCTCGTTGTTGCTGGTGTCGGTCCAGCTCTCGATGCCTGGCGGCAGCATTGGCTTGTACTTCTCGCCTGTGTAGGTTTCCTGCAGCCACTTCACCGCCGCCACCGCCTGCGGCGAGTTAAAAGTAACCTTCTGGCCGGATTGGTCGGTGAAGCTGGCGCCAAACGCTTGCAGCACGTCGACGATAAAGCCGTGGCCGTCGCCGCTCTTGTTGATCGTCAGGCCCCAGCCCCAGATCTTTTTGCTGGCGTCGCTGATCTTGAGCGCGGCGTCGCGGCGCTGGTCGAGCGTGTCGAGCGTGTTGACGTCGACCCCGGCGGCCTGGAAGACGTCCTTGCGCCCAAACCAGCCGCCGGTCTGGCTCATGAACGGCACCGCGAACCAGCGGCCGTCGAACTGGGCGTTCTTGGCGGCCGTCACCGGCACGACATCGCCGTACATCTTGATCGCCTGCTCGACCACGTCGGTCACGTCTTCGACGATATCGAGCGAGTGCATCTGCGGGATGCTGAGCGTGTGGTAGCCCAGATCCGGCGGCACGCCGGCCTGCACCGCGGCCTGCATCTTGGCCAGGAAGTCGCCGAAAACCTCGGGGTTGGCGGTCGAGATGTCGAGCTGGATGCCCTTGTTCTTGGCGTAGTCGGTTACGGCGTCGCGGAACTTCTGCTGTACCGTCTCGAAGTACTCGGTGCGGTGGATCACCGTGAGCTTGCCGGCGGCGCCCTCGGGCAGCGGCGCGGGCGTGTTCGTCGGCGCCGGCGCGGCGGCGGTTGGCGCAGCGGCAGTGGTTGCGGCAGCGGTTGG
>CALLYN010000115.1 GCA_937858455.1 uncultured Kouleothrix sp. | reverse complement strand
CAGTAATGATTGTGGTATACTAGCCGCTAGAACGCACAAAACCCACGCGCGCTTGGATACGTATGTGAGTGGGTTTTGTGGCTTTTTTGAGCTTGCCCCCGAGTGCCGCATTCACCCATGACGGTAGCAAGCTCGTAGGGTTGCTGCTGGCTGCCTTTGCACGCGTGCCTAGCTTTTTTGACTGGCCGCATAGCCTTGTCGTACAGTATGAGAGGATACCCCGGTGGCCACAACTGCGAATGCTAGTTTGATCTGGACGATTGCCGAGCTGCTGCGCGGCGATTATAAGCAATCGGATTATGGAAAAGTTATTCTGCCGCTGACGCTGCTGCGGCGGCTTGACTGTGTGCTGGCACCGACCAAGGCGAAGGTGCTGGATGAGTATGCCCAGCGCAAGGATGCAGGCTATGATATTAGCTTTTTCCTGACAAAGGCGGCCGGGCAGAGCTTTTATAACATTTCGAAGTTTGATATGCCGCTGCTGCTGGGCGATGCGAACCAGATACGGGCGAACCTGATGGATTATATCGCCGGGTTTAGCCCAAATGCCAGCGATATTTTCGAGCGCTATGAGTTTGAGAAGCAGATTGCGAAGCTGGATGGCGCAAACCTGCTGTACCAGGTGGTGGCGCGCTTTGCGACGATTGATTTGAGCCCGGCGGCGATCAGTAATGCTGATATGGGCTTGATGTTCGAAGAGCTGATTCGGCGCTTTGCCGAGCTTTCGAATGAGACGGCCGGTGAGCATTATACGCCGCGCGAGGTTATTCGCTTGATGGTGAACCTGCTGTTTATTTCGGACGATAAGGCATTGAGCCGACCGGGGATTATTCGCAGCATCTATGACCCGGCGGCGGGCACGGGCGGCATGCTGGCGGTGGCCGAGGAGCATATCCGCACGCATAACCCGCAGGCGAAGCTTAACCTGTTTGGCCAGGAGCTGAACGATGAGTCGTATGCGATTTGTAAGGCGGATATGCTGATCAAGGGCTACGACGTGGGGCATATTGCGAGCGGGAACACGCTTTCGGAGGATAAGCACACGGGTAAGCACTTTGACTATATGCTTTCGAATCCACCGTTTGGGGTGGAGTGGAAGAAGGTGGAGGCGGCGATCCGCAAGGAGCACCAGCAGAAGGGCTATGATGGGCGGTTTGGGCCGGGCCTGCCGCGCGTGTCGGATGGCTCGCTGCTGTTTTTGATGCACCTGCTGAGCAAGATGCGGCCGGTGAGCGAGGGCGGCAGCCGGGTGGCGATTGTGCTGAATGGTTCGCCGCTGTTTACGGGTGGAGCGGGGAGTGGGGAAAGCGAGATTCGGCGGTGGGTGATTGAGAACGACTGGCTGGAAGCGATTGTGGCGCTGCCGACGGATATGTTTTACAACACCGGGATTTCGACGTATATCTGGCTGCTGACGAACCACAAGGCAGCCGAGCGCAAGGGGAAGATTCAGCTAATTAATGCGGCTGAGCTGTTCCAGAAGATGCGCAAGAGCCTGGGCAGCAAGCGCAAGGAGCTGGGCGAGGCGCACATTGCCGAGATCACGCGGCTGTATGGGGCGTTTGAGGAAAATGAGCGCAGCAAGATTTTTGATAATGCAGCGTTTGGCTATACGACGATTACGGTGGAGCGGCCACTGCGCGACGCGGCGGGGCGGATCGAGCGCGACAAGAAGGGACAGCCGAAGGCCGACGCGGCGCTGCGCGACACGGAGAATGTGCCGCTGAGCGAGGATATTGGGGCGTACTTCGCGCGCGAGGTGCTGCCGCATGTGCCGGATGCGTGGATCGATGCCAGCAAGAGCAAAGTGGGCTATGAGATCCCGTTCACGCGGCATTTCTATGTATACACGCCACCGCGCGCGCTGGAAGAGATCGACGCCGACTTGCAACGGCTGGGCGCGGAGATTGGCGAGCTGCTGCAGGCGATTGTGA
>CALLYN010000114.1 GCA_937858455.1 uncultured Kouleothrix sp. | reverse complement strand
GGCGATTGGCCTGCGCTGGCAGGCTGTGCTGCCGATCGGCCGGGCGCTGTTCCCCGAGGTGCGCCTGCTCGACGCCAGCGGCGCGCCGGTCGCCAGCAGCCTGGCCGCGCCACAGGATGGCTTCTACCCCACCTGGCTGTGGCGCCCCGGCGAGAGCGTACCCGAGCAGCGCACACTCGCGCTGCCGGCCGGGATCGCGCCCGGCAGCTACCGCCTGAGTGTGCGCGTTCACGATTTCGCGAGCCGGCAACTGGTTGGCAGCGAACAAGAGCTGGGCAGCGTGGCGATCGAGTAGGACGACAGCGCGCCCACGCCACAAATATGCTACAATAGCGTACACACCAGCCCCGCCACAGCCGATATGGTTAGATAATGCGAGGGGACGGCTCGATGCAGAGCGCAACGATTCTTGTCGTTGACGATGAACCACCTATCCTCGATCTCATCGCCAGCTACTTGCGCGCCGATGGCTTTGCCGTTTCGACCGCCCAAGACGGCCCGACTGCGCTTGCCCAGGCGCGGGCAATCCGCCCCGATCTGATTGTGCTCGACGTGATGCTGCCCGGTATGGACGGCCTGGAAGTCTGCCGCCGCATCCAGCAGGAGTTCGACGTCTACGTGCTGATGCTCACCGCGCGCGCCGAAGAGATCGACAAAATCGTCGGCCTGTCGGTCGGCGCCGACGACTACCTGACCAAGCCGTTCAGCCCGCGCGAGCTCGTGGTGCGCGTGAAAACCATCCTGCGCCGCAGCCGCACGCTCGGGCCGCGCCAGGTGCAGCACGCCCCCGAGCGGCCGGCGCTGCGCTTCGACGACCTGGTGATCGACCCGGACACTCGCGAGGTGTGGCACGACAGCAGCCAGATCGACCTGACGCCGCGCGAGTTCGACCTGCTGTACGCCCTGGCCGAGCAGCCTGGCCGCGTCTTCAACCGCGACCAGCTGCTCGAGCGCGTGTGGGGCCACGATTTTGCCGGCATCGACCGGGTTGTGGACGTGCACATCGGGCTGCTGCGCCGCAAGCTCGAAGACGACCCCACCAACCCGGCAATCATCCAGACGGTGCGCGGCGTCGGGTACAAGTTCGTCGGGCGGCGCCGCTGATATCGCGGTTCGCAGATCTGCGCCGTAATCTGCAATCCGCAATCTACAAATTCGTATGGGCTGGCTAAGGCACCTGCGCTGGAAGCTGTTTGTCTCGCACCTGTCGATCCTAGTGATCGGCGTGCTCGTGCTGCTCGCTACCGCACACTTTCTCGCCAGCACCCAAATGGTGCCGGATCCGCAGCTGAGCCTCGGGCAATCGGCCTCGGAAACCGGCCAGGTGACCGACGACACCCAGCCGGCCGGCGCGATCAGCCAGCAGGTACACTTTCAGGCCGTGGTCGACCAGAGCATGCTGATCTCGGCATTCGCGGCGCTGGCGGCGGCGGTGGTGGTGAGCCTGTTCGTCTCGCGGCGGATCGTCGAGCCACTGCAAGAGCTGACCTTCACCAGCCAGCGGCTGGCGCGCGGCCACTACCACGAGCGCACCACCACGCGATCCGACGACGAGCTGGCCGACTTGAGCCAGAGCATCAACCAGCTGGCCGAGGCGCTGGAGCAGACCGAGCAGCGCCGCCTGGCGCTCCTGGCCGATGTTGCACACGAGCTGCGCACCCCGCTGACCACGATCGAGGGCTATATGGAAGGGCTGATCGACGGCGTGATCGCGCCCGAGGAGCATATCTTCGCGATGATCCAGCACGAGGCCGCGCGGCTGAAATGGCTGATCGAAGAGCTGGCGCTGCTTTCGCGCGCCGAGGCCGGCCAGCTGCGCGTGGCGCCCCGGCCGCTGGCGCTGCGCGTCAGCCTGCGCCACGTGATCGCCCAGTTTCAGCCGCAGTTCAACGCCAAAGGCGTATACCTGGCCAGCAACCTACCGCCCGACTTGCCCGAGATCATGGCCGACCCCGACCGGCTCGAGCAGATCCTGATCAACCTGCTTTCGAATGCCCTGCGCTACACTGCGGCCGATGGCCAGGTGACAATCGCCGCCGAGGCGCACGATTACTTCGTGCAGATCAGCGTGCGCGACACCGGCATCGGCATCAGCGCCGAGCACCTGCCGCATATCTTCGAGCGCTTCTACCGCGTCGATAAATCGCGCGCGCGCCACAGCGGCGGCACCGGTATCGGCCTGACGATCACGCGCCACCTGGTGTACGCCCAGGGCGGCGAGATCTGGGCCGATAGCGATGGCCCAGGCCGCGGCACCACCTTCTACCTGACACTGCCAGTGCACGACGCCGTCGCGGCCGCCGCGTAACCAAACCTAGCCGACAGCAGAACATATGCAACAGGTGCTGACATTCAACTGGATCGGCCTGCTTCAGCTGATTGTGCTGTGGATGCTGATCGTCTTCGTGGCGGTGTGGGTGCTCGACTGGCTGTTTCCGCCGCTGCACCGCGACGAAAGCGAGCTGCCCACGTCGGGCAGCGCGCGCCAGCCGAACGTGAGCAGCGCCGCGGTCCCGATCGCGACCGGCGGGTACCAGAGCGTCGGCCCGATGTTCCCCTGCAGGCGGTAGACCACCATGCCGGTCACGAGGTAGGCGATCACCCACGCGAACGAGCCGATTGGGGAAGGGGCCCGACATTTTCATGTCAGAATTAATGTGGCCCGTTTCGGGATCCTCGACCGAGATCACCGATTCCCAGATACGCGCCCTTCATGAGGGTGCGGCAGGTGGCATCGTCCCACGGCTCGGTGTAAGTCGGCGATGCATCCTCGAGCAGTGCTGAAACGCTCTCCCAATCCCCCGGGTCAACTGCCGGGAACTTCGAATTGGGGGGCCGGACCGAGCGCCAGCCCGTCTCGCGGGCGGCCGCCTCGATCAGGAAGCGAAGTCCAGTCGCGGAGGCCGCGTGCTGCGGCAGGGAATGCTGGTTGTAGTAACCGCCGCCGGCCATCACCCCCGAGAGATCGCGGCCGGCTGGCACCCGGCCTCTATTGCGTGGCTTCGGCGACGCGCGCCGGCCCGGCGTGCTGCCGCTGCGGTCCGGCTTCGTTCCGGCCGTAGAG
>CALLYN010000113.1 GCA_937858455.1 uncultured Kouleothrix sp. | reverse complement strand
CGCCCTGCGCCGCCAGGTTGATCAGGCTGGTCTCGAAGCGGTTCAGCGGCTCGATGCACAGCACGACGCCGCGATCGGCCGCGTACTCGGCCAGGTCGCGCAGCTTCGCCGTGAGCAGCTCAAGGTCGCGCTCGCGCTCGTCGGGGGTCGCTTGCCACACCCGCCCGACTGCGGTGTAGATCGGGCCGATCAGGTTGGTCGCGCCGATCGTGTGGGCCGCGTCGATGCAGTGGCGCACGTACGCCATGCCATTGGCGCGGATGCTCTCGTCGGGGTGGATCAGGTCGCGGTCGGGCGCCATAGCCGCGCCCACGCTCACCTTCAGCCCGGCGTCGCGCACGATCGCGCCGGCGCGGGCGTAGTCGAAATCGCCGGGGCTTTCGATCGGCAGCTCGATCCAGTCGAAGCCGATCTCGGCCACCTTCGGCACCAGCGCCGCTACGTCGGCGTCGCCGAGCGGTGAAACCCACACCCATGTATTCACGCCATAGTGCATACAGCCTCCCAGGGTGCTTGTTGGCGGGCGGCAGCCGTGCGCGTGGTGATGCTTCTCGGCTTTCTACCGCGCGCCGACGCGCACGCCATCTACGCCAAAATAGTGCAGCCGCTCGCGGGCGATGCCGAAGCGTACCTCGTTGCCAATCTGCAGGCGCGACATCCCCGGCACCGTGCTGACCAGCGTCTGCGCGCCGGCCTTGATGTACACCAGCGTCTCGACGCCCAGCGGCTCGATCAGCGCGACCGTGCCGGCGAACGGCCCGTCGGGCTGCGGCTGCACATCTTCGGGGCGCACGCCCAGCGTAAACTCGCGCGGCAGCGCGCCGCTCAGCCCATTCAGCGAGAACGCGATCGGGCTGTCGGGCACGCGTACGCTGCCCTCGGCGCGCGCGGCGCCGAGCAGGTTGATGCGTGGCGAGCCGACGAGCTGGGCGACAAACGTGGTGGCCGGGCGGTCGTAGATGTCGTACGGCGTGCCGATCTGCACCACCCGCCCGTGATCCAGCACGCCGATGCGGTCGGCCATGGTCAGCGCCTCGATCTGATCGTGGGTGACGAACAGCGTCGTGCTGGCGCGCGTCTTCTGCAGGTGCTTCAGCTCGACGCGCAGCGCCTCGCGCAGCTTGAAATCGAGGTTCGAGAGCGGCTCGTCCATCAGGAAGATCCGCGGGTCGCGCACGATCGCGCGGCCGATCGACACGCGCTGCATCTCGCCGCCCGAGAGCCGTGCGGTCTTGCGCTCGAGCAGGTGGTTGATGCGCAGCTTCTCGGCCGCCTCGCCCACGCGCCGCTTGATCTCGTCTTCGGCTATGCGCCGCCCCGGCGCGCGCAGCGGGAAGGCCAGGTTGTCGTACACCGACATCGTCGGGTAGAGCGAGTACTGCTGAAACACAAACGCGACATCGCGCTCGGGCGTGGTGAGGCTTTCGGCGCTGGTGCCGTCGAAGGTGACAGTGCCGGCGTCCTGGTGCTCGAGCCCGGCGATCACGCGCAGTGTGGTGGTTTTGCCGGCGCCGCTCGGCCCCAGCAGCACGAAGAACTCGCCGTCGTGAATGCTAAACGACACGTCGTCGAGCGCGGTGATCTTGCCAAAGCGCTTGGTGATCGATTGCAGGGTTACATCCGCCACAGAGCCTCCGGTTCTCGTTTTGACTTTTGAGTGTTGAGCGAGCGCTCAAGCGACGCAGCTGGCGCAATCTGCCTCCAGCAGAGCGGTTCTTTGTTTCGCTGTGTGCGCTGTTTCCGCGCGAAGCGCGGAAACAGCGCACACAAGATGCCCGAGCGCCTTTACAGACTCACAATGCAATCGCCCGCTCGGTCGTCGCGTCGAAGAACCGCACCTGGTCGGGCGCGATATCGAAGTGTAGCGCCGTACCGATCGGGTAGCTCAGCTCGCGGGCGGCGCGGGCGTGCACGATCGTGTCGGCCGCGTTGAGCGCCAGGTGTAGCATGGTATAGGCGCCGTGCAGGTCGTCGGCGTAGACTTCGGCGGCGAGTGGGCCGTCGGCGCGCAGCAGCGCCGACTCGGGTCGGAAGCCCACCACCACCCGGCCGTCGGCCGGCGCGGCCCGCTCGATCGCCGCGCGCCATGGCGCAGGCACCGGGTAGTGGTTGCCGCCGCCGAGCGTCACGACGCCGTCGCCATACACGCCGGGCAGCAAGTTCATGCCAGGGCTGCCGATGAAGCGCGCCACGAACAGGTTTGAAGGGTCGTAGTACACCTGCTGTGGCGTGCCGATCTGCTGCACCACCGCGTTCGACATCACCACGATCCGGTCGCCCATCGCCATAGCCTCCACCTGGTCGTGCGTCACATACACGGTAGTGGCGCGTGTGGCCAGGTGCAGGCGCTTGATCTCGACGCGCATCACCTCGCGGAACTCCGCGTCGAGCGCGCCGAGCGGCTCGTCCATCAGGAACGCGGCCGGGCGGCGCACCAGCGCGCGCGCCAGCGCGACGCGCTGGCGGTCGCCACCGCTGAGCGAGCCGGGGCGCAGGTACTGCAGGTGGCCGATCTCGAGCATCTTGATCACTTCGTCGACGCGCCGCTCGATCGCGTCTTTTGGCTCGCGCTGGGTCTGCAGCGGGAAGGCCACGTTCTGGCGCACAGTCATGTGCGGGTAGAGCGCGAACAGCTGGAACACGAACGCGATATCGCGCTCGCGGCCGCGCAGGTTGGTCACGTTGCGATTATCGAGCAAGATCCGGCCGCTGCTCACCGTCTCGAGGCCGGCGATCATGCGCAGCGTGGTGGTTTTGCCGCAGCCCGAGGGGCCAAGCAGCGCGACGAACTCGCCGTCGCCGATCGTCAGGTCCATCGGCTGCACCGCGTGGAACTCGCCAAATCTCTTTTCAACCTGTTGAAGCTGGATGGTTGCCATTGGTATGCCTTCCAGGGCTACCCCTGCACATAGGCTAGCATTGCGCTGACCAGGCCATAGTTCCGTTGCACCGTGGCGGCGCCGCGCGGGCGTGGCCCGTGGCGGCTGCCCTGCTTCCGCCGGCTACTCGGGCAGGTGGCTCACGACAATGAACATCAGCGTGCCGAGCAGGATGACGATGAAGCTGTAGGTGAACAGCGGCTTGGCGAACGGCTGGAACATCATGACGAAGCCCAGCGCCATAACCCCGATCGCGGCCGGCTCGAGGTAGCGGCGCGACGATGGCCGGCTCACCGGCAGCTCGGCGCGCTCGTCGGGCGTATCGAGCAGCGCCAGCGGCTCGCCGGCCTGCGGAGTTGTCACCGGGTTGTGCTCCATGGGTTGGTTCCTTTTTGCATCTCGCGCCATTGCAACGCTTCGCGGCTTGCCTGCGGCTGCCCGAGGCCTGCGCATCAGGGTGCGGGCGTGTTCCGGGCGGAGTGCCGAACATACGCGCCGGGTGAACGGCGCAGCGCCGGCGTGCTTCGGCCCGCGCCGCGCTACTGGCGGATCGCGCCGAAGGTAATGCCGCGCAGCAGGTAGTTGCGCAGCGCAAACACCACGATCACCACCGGGATCAGGAACAGCAGCGAGCCAAACGCAATCGCCGACCACTCGACGCCGCCGGTGCCAAGCTGCGAGGGGATGCTGGGCGGCGCGGTGCGGGCGCGGTCGCTGGTGAGCATGAGCGCAAAGGCGTACTCATTCCACGCGAAGATCAGGCAGAACACCGTCGTGGCCGCGATGCCGCTGATCGCCTGCGGCAGCACGATCTTCACAAACGCCTGCCAGCGGCTGTAGCCGTCGACAAGCGCGGCCTCCTCGTACTCGCGCGGGATCTCGTCCATGAACCCTTTGATCAGCCACACCGACAGCGACAGGTTGAACACGGTGTAGAGCAGGATCAGGCCAAGGTGTGTATCGCTCAGGCCCAGCCGGCGGTACATCAGGAAGATCGGGATCGTCACCACCACCGCCGGCAGCATGCGCGTGCTCAGGATGAAGAACAGCAGGTCGGCCTGGCCGCGAATGCGGAAGCGGCTAAAGGCGTAGGCCGCCAGCGTGCCCAGCGCCACCGCCGCCAGCGTCGAGCCAGTGGCGATAATCACCGAGTTGAGCAGCCGCCCGGTGTACTGGCTCGGGCCGATCGTAATCTGGCCCTGCGCCAGCGCCACCTGATCCCACCAGTTTAGGTCGCTGCGCCCTTCGTACTGCGCCATCTGCGACTGCGGCAGCGACAGGCGCTGGAAGAACAGGTTCACAAAGCCCTGCAGGCTCGGCGTGAACAGCACCTTAGGCGGCACTTTGATCACATCCTGCTGCGGCTTAAACGCCGTCAGCAGCATCCACAGGATGGGGATCAGGAAAATAATGCATACCACAATCGCTGCGGCGGCGCGCAGGCCGGTGATCGCACGCACGCGCTGGACGTTTTCAACTTTTGGCATGGCTTACCCTGTTCGTGATCGTGAAGATCATACTGCGCACCACGCGAGCGCGCCGCGTGCCCACGGAAGATCCTGCTGCGCACCACGCGAGCGCGCCCGTGCCCACGGAAGATCCTGCTGCGTACCACCGAAGCGCGCGTCATGAACCAGGAAGATAGCGCTGGCGACCGGCTGCGGCAGAGGATCGACCGCGCCACGGCCGCACGCGCGCTCAGCCTTCCTTCAGCTTGTTCAGGTAGCGCACGTAGATATTGCTCACGCCGGTGATGATCACCAGCACGATATACGCCAGTGCGCTGGATTTCCCGGTGTTGAACTGGCCAAGGAACGCCAGGCGGTACAGATCAACCGCCACCAGCTCGGTGGTATCGCCGGGGCCGCCGCCGGTGAGGCCCATCACCAGGTCGAAGGTTTTAAACGCCTCGATCGTGCGGAACAGCACCGCGATCAGCAGCAGCGGCGCCACCTGCGGCAGCGTAATGCGCCAGAAGGTATACAGCGGTCCGGCCCGGTCGATCTCGGCGGCCTCGTACAGGTAATCGGGGATAGCGCTGAGCCCTGCGAGGCACAGCAGCATCACATAGGGCGCCCACATCCACACATCGACGATCACCACCGCCCACAGCGCCAGCTTTGGCGACGACAGCCAATCCGGGCCACGGCCGGCCGGGAAACCGAGCAGGTAGTTAAAGATACCGTACCCAGGGTTGTACATCATCTTCCAGAACAGGCCGACCACCACCGGCGAGCACATCATCGGGATGAGGATGAGCGTCGTGATGATGCCGCTGCCAAAGAACTTGCGCCGCAGCAGCAGGGCCATCCCGAAGCCCACCAGCGTCTCGAACGCCACCGACAGCACGACGTACTTGCCGGTATTGCGGAAGTAGATCCACAGCTGCCCATCGTTGAGAATATCGCGGTAGTTCTGCAAGCCGATCCACTGCGGCGCACGGCTCGAGATCGCCGAGTAATCGGTGAAGCTGAGGTACAAGCTGTAGAGCAGCGGAAACAGGTTGAACGCGATCAGCAACCCCAGAGTCGGCCAGAGAAACAGCCGCTTCAGGGCCGCGTCGCTCAAGGCGGCCGGCTGCCGCGCCCGCCCGGTGCGGCTCTCGATGTCTTTGGCACCATACATAGCGAAGTTCTCAGTTTGGAATGTTGAGTGTTGAGTTTCGAGCGATGGTGATCCACTCAAAACTCAACACTCAGCACCCAACTCTTATTTCAGCAGCCCGGCCTTCTTGAGGGTATCCTCGTGCTTCTTGGCCATGTCGTCGAGCGCCTCCTGGGCGGTGCCCTGGTCGGCCACGACGAAGTTATGCAGGTTGGTCTGCGACACCTGCAGCATCTCGGAGTACACCGGCACGGCCCAGAAATCCTTGACCTTCTGCATCGTCTCGGCGAAAGCCGCGTTGTAGGGCGTGGCCTTCTTGAACTCGTCGGAGTTCAGCACCGCGTTGTTGCAGGTATAGCCGCCGAGCTGAGCCCACTTCTTCTGGGTATCGTCCTTGGCGAGCCACTTCAAGAACTCGGTCGCGGCCTTCTTGCGGTCGTCGTTGATGTAGCTGATCAGGCTGATGCCCTGGCCGCCAAGCGCGGCGAAGCTCTTGCCGGAGGGGCCCTTCGGGTTCGAGAAGTAGCCGGTCTTGTCGGCAAACGGGTTGCTCGATTTGTTCGCCAGCGCGGGGAAGAACGCGAAGTAGTTCATCGCCATCACGATCTGGCCGGCCGTGAACTTATTGTTGACTTCCTGGAAGAAGTCGTTGCTGCTGCCGGGGGGCACGAACTTGTACAGGCTCTTGTAGAAATCAAGCGCCTCGACCGCCTCTTTCGAGTTCAGCACGCCCTGCACCTTGTAGTCGGGCGTGCCCCAGTCGGCGCCCCAGCTGAACAGCACGTTCTCGTAGCCCATGGTGATGGCGTCGTAGTCCTTCTGGGTGTAGATGCCCAGGCCGTACAGGTTTTTGTCGGGCCGGGTGAAGAACTCGGCGATATCGCGCAGCTCGGCCCACGTCTCGGGCACTTTGAGGTCGCGATTGTACTTGGCCTTGTAGGCCTCCATCTCCTTGGGGTCCTCGAACAGGTCTTTGCGGTAGGCCCAGCCGTCGGCGTCGCCCTCGAGCGGGTAGGCCCAGTACTTGCCGGTGCCCTTGGGGTACTCGGCGTAGGCCGTAACCGTCGCCGGCGCCAGGGCTTTGCCGTTCAGGTCGGTGTTGAAGATGTCGGTGATCTCGATGTAGTTGCCGTTGGTCGAGGCCTGGCCGAGCCACTGGCTGTCGCCCACCACCATGTCCCAGGCGGTGCCCTTGGCGGCCATCTCGGTGAAGAAGCGGTCGCCGAAGGTGCCCCACGGCTCCTGCACGACCTTCACGTCGATCCCCGCGACGCCCTGGTAGTCTTTCACGAGCTGCTGGAGGTAGTTCGAGGGATCCCACTGCGCCCACAGAATGGTGAGCTCTTTCACGCTACCGCCCGCTGCGCCGCCGCTTGCCGCGCCGCTGGAGGCCGCCGTGGGCGCCGCAGCGGCGCCGCCGGAGGCTGCGGTAGGCGCTGCGCCACCCGCTGGCGCCGAAGGCGCGGCTTCGCCGCCGCAAGCCGCCAGCACCGCGCCAATGCCAGAAAAAGCCGCAATCCGAAGGAATCTGCGCCGATCAAGCTTTGAGTCAGACATGACTGAACTCCTTTGTTCTGGTGAAGTACCGATCATCAATCGTCGTGTGGTCGGACTTGTAGTGGCGCGGTGTGTGGCTTCCTCCTTTCAGTTGCAGCGCAGGCGCTGTGGCCGTACACCTGGCCGAAACACGCTTTCGGCCAGGCGATGCTATCGATAGCTGGTTTGCGGTCGCCGCTCGCGAGCGGCGACCACAAACCGTCGATCACTCGTACTCGGGCTCGACCCACGCGCCGCTGCCGGCCGAGCGCTCGACCGCGTCGAGGATCGCCTGGCAGCGCATGCCGTCCTCAAACGTCGCCGCAGGCGACTGCCCGGCGGCGATGCCGTTCATCAGGTCGTAGACGCCGTGGGTGAACGTATGCTCCCAGCCGATGATATGCCCGGCCGGCCACCACGCGCTCATATATGGGTGCGCGCCGCCGTCGGTCACCAGCACATTGCGGTAGCCCTTCACATCGGCCGTGTCGTCGTCGAACAGCACGTTCAGCTCGTTCATGCGCTCGAGGTTGAACTGAATGCTGCCCTTGCTGCCGTTGATCTCGAAGCTGTTGTAGTTGGCGCGCCCCTTGGCGAAGCGCGTCACCTCGAAGCTGCCGACCGCGCCATTCGCGAACTGCGTCAGGAACAGCGCCGCGTCGTCCACCGTCACCTCGCCCAGCTCCTGGCCGCCGGCCGCGCCCAGGCCGCCGGTCGTGCCGGCCAGCACCGGGCGCTGCTTGATGAAGGTGGTGAGCATACCGCTCACGTGGCTGATCTCGCCCACCAGCATGCGCGCCAGGTCGATCACGTGCGCGCCCAGGTCGCCCAGCGTGCCGGCGCCGGCGGTATCTTTCTGCAGCCGCCACACCAGCGGGAAGTTCGGGTCCATGATCCAGTCTTGCAGGTAGACCGCGCGCCAGTGGTAGATCTGGCCGATCCGGCCCTCGTCGATCAGCCGCTTGGCCAGCTGCACCGCCGGCACGCGCCGGTAGTTGAAGTTGACCATGCCGACGACCTTGTTCTGCCGCACCGCCGCCAGCATCTGGCGCGCCTCGGCCAGCGTATTGGCCAGCGGCTTCTCGCAGAACACGTGCTTGCCGTTGCCGGCGGCGGCGATCGCGATCGGCGCGTGGCTATCGCCCGGCGTCGACACATCGACAAGGCCGATGTCGTCGCGCGCCACCAGCGCGCGCCAGTCGGTCTCGTAGCCCTGCCAGCCAAACTGCTCGGCGGCAGCGCGCACGCCGGCCTCGTCGCGCCCGCAGATCGCCTTCATCTCGGGGCGCAGCGCCACATCGGGGAAGAAGTGAGCCACCTGGCGGTAGGCATTCGAGTGGGCCTTGCCCATGAACTTGTAGCCAACCAGACCAACACCAATCGTGCCTGCCATACAATCCTCCTTGAAGTGCTGAGTTCGAGTTCTGAGCTATGAGTCGCTATACTAACTCAAAACTCGGCACTCAAAGCTCATAGCTTCCCAGGATGGTGGTGAACTCAACAATATTGCCGAACGGGTCGCGGCAGAAAAAGCGCGGCCGGTTGTTGATCGCGTCGGGGTCCCATGGCTGGTAGCCAGCCGCGGTCAGCTTTGCGCGCACCGCCGCCACATCCTCAACCTCAAGGCAGAAGTGGCGGCCCGAGCGGTCGCCCAGCGCTTCTTCGCTGAACACGTGCAGCTCGGTATCGCCGCCCACGTCGAACCACACCAGATCGAGGTACGTGATCGTCGCCGGCACCGGCTTCGGCCGCAGCCCCAGCAGGCCGCCGTAGAACGCCACGGCCTGGGCGGCGCTGTCTTCGCCGGGCGGCCGCGGGATGCTGACGTGCTGGATGCGTGGGCGTTTCATGCCTTTTCCTTTGGCGCCCTGAGGGCGCGCATCAGCGTGACGCTCTTCCCCTACACCCGGTCGCGGAACTCGCGGGTATGCACGTGCACATCGACCTTTTGCAGCTCGGCGATCGCGTCGACGAGGTGTGCGGCGTAGCGGCGGAACGCTTCTTCGCCCTTCTCGGCGCTGGCGCGCATCGGGTTGCCGATCACGCCGGTGTCGGTAAACTCGTCGTGGTCCATCGGGAACTGGAAGTACTGGTAGCCGCGGAACTGCACGTCGGGCGCGCCGTCGGCCTTGTTGAAGGCGCTGGGCAGCCACTGTGGGATGTGCGTCTCGGTGCGGGCGGCACGCTCCATGCGCACCAGCTCGGCGTTATGCGCAAGCATCTGCGACGTCTCCAGCTCGCTCGAGTGCCAGCCGGGCGTCTCGTCGGGCGGGTTCTCCATCAGGTCTTTCACCAGGCCCATGTAGCGCTCGGCGTAAGGCTTGTAGAAGGCCACCAGCGCGCCGGTGTTGTAGCGAATCTTGCGCAGCACCGGGTCGATCACCTTGACATTCGAGCCGTGGCCGTTCACAAAGATCAGCTTGTTGAAGCCGTGGTGGATCAAGCTGCGCGCCACGTCGTACAGCAGGTTCAGCAGCGTCTCGGCGCGGATGGTGATCGTGCCCATGCCCTGGCCGGGGCCGCGCATGTGCTGCGGCGAGTAGCCCGTCCAGAT
>CALLYN010000112.1 GCA_937858455.1 uncultured Kouleothrix sp. | reverse complement strand
GGCAGCTGCAGCGCGCCGCCCAGCGCCAGCGGAAACAGCGCGGCTACCACGCGCAGCCCGGCCGCGTGCGCCGCCTCGAGCGCCTGCTCAAGCGCGTTCAGCGCGCCGCTGTTCAGGCGCTGTGGGCCGGGCTGAAAATCTTCCCATAGTAGGCAGAAGCGCACAGTGTCGCAGCCCAGCGACGCCACGTGCGCCAGCTCCTCGCGCGCCGCGCCGCGGTCGAACGCGCGCCACCAGCCGAAGCCGGCATTGCGCGGCCAGTATGTCAGCCCAACGCTGAACCGTGGGGTGTCCTTCGTCATCGCTCTCTCTGCTGCGAATGCGCCAGATCCGGTGGCGCCAACCGCGCCACGCTGGCTTGCGACATTATACTCACCTGTACGGATGATCAGCAACCGGCGCGCGGCGGCGGCCGAATGCGCAGTATAATAGCGCTGCTGCGTTTTTACATCTTCCATGCCACGTGCGCGCGTAGTATCAGAGGCGCCTGAACGGCGCCGCTGGCTCGCCGACCCTCCCGTGCGGAGGGCCAGCACGTCGGTTGTGTGATTGGCACGAGTTACGCGGTGTGCTCCTGCGTGAGAGGCTTGGCGGGCGCAAGTCCTCCAAAATCACTCTTTTGGTTGGTCGCGGCCACCCAAAAAAGGAAGTTTTCGGGGCGGCAAAGCCTCCCTCGACCCCCACCACGTAGCTCGTATGATTGAGGGCAAGAAACCAATGGAGCATCACAATGCCGAGAGCCCGGTGACCGAGCTGCTCGTGGCTGCTGGGGCACCGCCGCAGGCGGCAACCACAGAATTGGAGCAGCTTATGCCGATCGACGAGGCGCGCTTCCGCCAGGCCATGGGCTATTTCGCCAGCGGCGTCACGGTGGTGACAACCGAGCACAACGGTGAGCCGTATGGCATGACCGTCAGCTCGTTCTCGTCGCTGTCGCTGGTTCCGCCGCTGGTGCTGATCTGCATCGATAAGTCGGCGCCGACGCACCAGGCGCTGCTGGGCGCCGGCAAGTTTGTGGTAAACGTGCTCGAAAAGCGCCAGGAGCACCTGTCGCGCCGATTCGCCACCACCAGCCGCGAGAAGTTCAAAGGCGTGGCCTGGCACTCGGGCACGCTGGCCCTGCCGGTGCTCGACCACGTGCTGGCGGTGATCGAGTGCCGCGTGCACGCCACGATCGAGGCCGGCGACCATACGATCTTTGTCGGCGAGGTGTACGATACCGATGTGCACGAGGGTGCGCCGCTGCTCTACTTCCGGCGCGGCTACCACGAGCTGAAATAGGTGCCCGGCATGCTCTACAAACGCATCATGGTGCCGCTCGACGGCTCCGAACTGGCCCAGGCCGCGCTGACCCACGCGCTCGATATGTGCCGCGCGTTTGGCGCGACGCTGGTGCTGCTGCACGTGCGCGAGCGCGGCGGCAGCGCCGAGGCGTCGGATCGCTTCCTTGATTTCACGCGCCGCCAGCTCGCCGGTTCGGGCGTGCCGATCGAGCTGGCGCTGCGCGAGGGCGTCGTGGCCGACGCGATCGTGCAGGCGGTGGCCGACGAGCGCATCGACGTGATCGCCATGGCCACCCACGGCCGCAGCGGCCTGCGGCGCGTGGTGTACGGCAGCGTGGCCGAGCAGGTGCTGCGCCGCTCGAGCCGGCCGGTGCTGCTGGTGCGCGTGGCCGGCGAGGCCGCCCAGCCGGCCGACGAGCACCTGCCCAGCGCGAGCTGACCGCCTTGAAGATCCTCGCCGCGCTGACGTTCTACCACCCGCACTGGACTGGCCTCACCGCCTACGCCCGGCGCATCGCCGAGGGGCTGGCCGCGCGCGGCCACCAGGTGACGGTGCTGACCTCGCAGTATGCCCCCGAGCTGGCGCGCGAAGAGTGGGTTGGCGGCGTGCGAGTGCTGCGGCTGCCGTTTGTCGCGCGCCTGAGCCGCACCGTGATCATGCCGGGCTTCGCCGCCGCCGCCGCGCGCCTAATCGCTGAGCACGACCTCGTGCATATCCACGCGCCCATGCCCGAGCTGCTGCTGCTGGTGGCGCTGGCGCGCGCCCTGGGCAAGCCCGCGCTCGTGACGCACCAGGGCGATGTGGTGATGCCGGCCGGCGGCTTCAACCAGGCGATCGAGCGCGTGATGCACGCCTCGTCGGCGCTGGGCATGCGTCTGGCCTCGGGTGTGGCGACGCACAGCGCCGACTATGCCCGCCACTCCGCGCTGCTCGCGCCGCTTGCCGGCCGCGTCGTGGCGATCACGCCGCCCGTGACGCTGCCCGCGCCTGATCTGGCCGCCAGCGCCGCCTGGAAGCGCGCGCTTGGCCTCGAGGGCCGGCGCCTGGTTGGCTTTGCCGGGCGCTTCGTCGAAGAAAAGGGCTTTGATCTCCTGCTGCGCGCGGTGCCGCTGGTGCGCGAGCAGATCGCCGAGGCGCATTTCGTGTACGCCGGCGAGACCGACGTGGTGTACGAGCGCTTCTTCGCCCGCTGGCGCCACCTGTTCGAGCAGCACCGCGGCGCGATCACCAGCCTGGGCCTGCTGCGCGACCCGCAGCGCATGGCCGATTTCTACGCGATGTGCGACGTGTTCGCGCTGCCGTCGCGCAGCGATTGCTTCCCCAGCGTGCTGCCCGAGGCGCTGCTTGCCGGCACGCCGCTGGTGGTGGCCGACATCCCCGGCGCGCGCGAGCTGGTGCTGCGCAGCGGCATGGGCCGGCTGGTGGCCGCGCGCGACCACCG
>CALLYN010000111.1 GCA_937858455.1 uncultured Kouleothrix sp. | reverse complement strand
GTCATCTGGCCGAGAAAACCGTCGCCAAGGATGATCACCGGGTTCCGGTACGTGAAGCTCAGCTCGAACGCGTTCATCGTCAGGTAGAGCATTTCCTCGGGCGTGCCCGGTGCCAGGACGATGGCGTGGGTGTTGCCGTGGCCGAGGCCGTGGCAGGCCAGCTTGATGTCGGACTGCTCGGGGGCGATGTTGCCCAGGCCGGGGCCGCCGCGCATGACATCGACGAACACGCCGGGCAGCTCCGCGCCGATCATGTAGGAGACGCCCTCCAGCATCAGGCTGAAGCCGGGGGAGGAGGTGAAGGTCATGGTGGGCAGGCCCGCGCCGCGTGGTAGGCGGGTAGGAAATACTTCGCAAAATAATTTGACCCCACAGCGTGCGGCAATGCGCGCGCAGCCGGTCGAGCCCCTCCGCGGCCGAGGCCAGCCAGTCGTCGCTGGTGGCGCCGAGCAGGTCGCTGGGTGGCCCGCCGTGCCCGGCCAGCAGGGGGCCGTGGGTGGTGTAGCCGGCGCTGGCGAGGGCCTGGGCCATGGGCAGCAGCTCGGCCGGGGTGCCGCTGTAGCCGTGCAGCATCAGCACGCCCACCGGGCCGCGCCGCTCGAAAAATGTGCCGGCGGTTTGTTCAGCCATTACGCAATCACCACGTTGCCAAAGAACTCAGGGCAGCGGCAGCACCAGCGTAAACGTGCTGCCCTGGCCGAACACGCTCTGCAGCTCGATCTCGCCGCCGAGCAGCCCGGCCAGCCTGCGCGACAGCCGCAGCCCCAGCCCGGTGCCCTCGCGGTCGCGCGCCGCGAGCGAGTGCACGCGGCCGAACTCCTCGAACAGCCTGGCCTGATCCTCGGCGCGGATGCCAATGCCGGTGTCGTGCACGCGCACGATCACAGCGCTGCCCTGGCCCGCCGGCGGCAGTCGCGCGGCAAGCTCGATCCGCACCTCGCCGGTGTCGGTGAACTTGATCGCATTGTTCACCAGGTTGATCAGGATCTGGCCGAGCACGCGCGCGTCGCTGGTGATCGTCAGCCGCTCGTCGGGGGCGTCGACGGCGAAGCCCAGGCCCTTTTGTGCGGCCATCGGGCGCAGGCTGGCGGCCACCTCGTCGATCACTGCCTGGCACTCAATCGGCTCGAGCCGCAGCTCGACCTTGCCGGCCTCGATGCGCGCCAGGTCGAGAATATCGTTGATCAGCGCGAGCAGGTGCTTGGCGCTGCGCTGCACAGTCGTGAGCTGGCGCTCCTGGTCGGCGGTGAGCGGGCCGGGCAGGCGCATGAGCATCGTGCCGGTGAAGCCAAGGATGGCGTTGAGCGGCGTGCGCAGCTCGTGCGAGATGCTTGCCAGGAACTCGCTCTTGGCGCGGTTGGCGCGGTCGGCCTCGGCGCGGGCCTGGCGCGCCGCCGCGAACAGCTGCGCGTTCTCGATGGCGAGGCCGGCGCGGTCGGCGAGGTCTTGCAGAAACGCCACATCCTCGGCGCAGTACGGGTGGCCGGGCCGGTCGCGCGAGACGCCGAGGGTGCCGAGGATGCGCCCACGCGCACGCAGCGGCACGATCAGCAAGCTGTGCAGGCCGTAGCGCTCGAGGTAGGGCAGGTACGCCGGCGTGAGCCACTCGTTGGCCTGCTCGGCGCTGATGCTTGGCAGCAGCAGCGGCTCGCCGCTCTGTACCACCTTGACAGCCACGCCCTGGCTTGCGGGATACCACGAGCTAAACAGGGTACGTATAAACACAATGGCCTGCGGGTCCGGGTGGCTGATCCCCACGGCCTGCATCGACTGGCGATCTTCGGAAAGCACCGTGAGGATCGTCGCGTCGCCGATCAGCAGCGCGACGTGCTCGGCGACGGTGTCGAACAGCGGCTGGAGCTCGTGGCCGGCTTCGGCCAGCGCCTTCGACAGCGTGGCGAGCGCGGTGGCGCGGCCGGCGCTGGCCTGCACCTGCTGCTGCAGCTGCAGCCGCTCGGCGATCTGGATCTGCAGCGTATCGTGCGAGCGCGCCAGGTCGGAGGTGCGCGCGGCCACGCGCCGCTCGAGGTCGGTGTTGAGCTGGTGCAGCTGGGCCTCTGCGTGCTTGCGCGCGGTGATGTCGAGGATAATGCCCTGCAGCAGCAGTGGCTGGCCGCTCTCGCTGCGCACCAGCACCGCTTCGTCGGCGAGCCATACCGCCTTGCCGTCGGGCGCCAGTATCCGAAACTCCGAGAGCTGCGGCGTATCGCTTGTGGCGCGCGCCATATCGGCGATCGTCTGGTCGATATCGCGCGGGTACACCTGGGCCAGCCAGCGGCGCGGCTCGGCCACCCACTCCGCCGAGGCGAAGCCGAGCGCCTGGGCGATCTGTTTGCTCACATACAGCAGGCTGTCGTAGCCATCAATGCCGATCTGGTAGACAATCGCCGGAATATGCTCGATCAGCGTACGGTACTTCGTATCGGCCTCGTGCAGCGCCTGCTCGGCCTGGCGGCGCTCGGTAATATCGCGATAGTTAAACACCATCGCGCCGATGCCGGGCTCGGCCAGCAGGTTGCTGATCGTGCTTTCGATCCAGCGCCAGCTGCCGTCTTTATGGCGGAAGCGGTACTGCGTGGTGATGTTCTGGCCGGGCTGGCGCATCAGCCCGATCAGCGCCTCAAGCAGCGCCGGCAGGTCTTCCGGGTGGGTCAGCTCGGACGGGTCGCGGCCGAGCATCTCGTGGGCCGGGTATCCGGTGATGCGCTCGGTCGAAGCGCTCACGTACAGTACCAGGCCGCGCGCATTGATCATGGTAATGCCGTCGGGCGCGTGCTCGATCAGCGCGCGAAAGCGCTGCTCGCTCTGGCGCAGCTGCTGCTCGGCGTAGCGCTGCGCGCGGCGCAGGCGGCGCTGCTCGATCGCCTGGGCCACGGCAGTGCCGAGGCGC
The DNA here is from genome assembly GCA_937858455.1 of uncultured Kouleothrix sp. Taxonomy (GTDB): domain Bacteria; phylum Chloroflexota; class Chloroflexia; order Chloroflexales; family Roseiflexaceae; genus Kouleothrix. Next base: position 1,210 of record CALLYN010000111.1, on the reverse strand, counting down.
GCCAGCCGATCTTTGAGCAGGTAGTCGGTCGCGCCCTGGCGCAGGGCGTGCACGGCCAGGTCCTCGCCGAGCGTGCTCGACAGCACAATAAAAGGAATATCGAGGCCGCGCGCGCGCAGCAGCTCAAGCGCGCGCAGCGCGCTGAACCCCGGCAGGGCATAGCTCGCCAGGATCACGTCGAGCGCCGGGTTGAGCGCATCCATATATTCGGCTTCGCCCTCGACCACGCGGTAATTGGCGGTAAAGCCGGCCTGGCGCAGCTCGTGTGCGATCCGCTCGGTGTCGGCGGGATGATCTTCGAGAATGAGGGCGTGGAGCGGTGTATGCATCGAAGCCTCCGGCACTGGCATGGTGTGGATCGGTCGCCGATACGAATCTTGATGCGGCAGCTAGCCCGCATGGTGTACCGAACGGTGCAGCGAACATCCAGGGCCGCTGGGGGATGTCTGGTGCCGTGCACTGCCGCGCATTGCACGGCGGTAGCTGTTCGCCAAAGGCGGGCATGAGCGCAGAGCGCAGAGCGATGGAGCGTAGAACATTCGGCCGTCCTGGGGCGTGTTAGGGTGACCTCACGATCAGCATCTCCGCTCTTGTAGCATAGGGTATAAGTATAAACCATTCTTTGCGTGCTGTACATTGCGTTACAAAACCATTACAGCCGGGCTGGTTTGGCGGGAAATCCGGCGGTTGGCAATTGACAAGCACCTATGCGGCGGCTACGATCAGGTATATCGCGCTGATAGACCAGCGCCATCCCTGCGAAGCAACGGCGCCGCACACCTCTGAGGGTGTACAATTCACACCAATCGTTGGCGTAGACGCTATCACCCTCTGTGCATCTGCGGATGATCGCTCTATGAGAAGCCGATGTCGCTGCGCTTTCAGCAAAAACTGATCATCCCGGCCGATCGGCGCCCGCTAATCGAGCGCCCGCGCCTGCTCGGCGAGCTCGAACAGGCGATCAGCGCGCGCCGCGTGGTGGCGCTGGCCGCGCCGGCCGGCTGGGGCAAAACCACGACGCTGGCGCAGTGGGCGGCGGTGAGCAGCCTGCCGGTGGCGTGGTACACGCTCGACGCGAGCGACCGCGACCCGAAGCTGTTTCTCGACTACCTGCTGCACAGCGTGGCGGAGTTTGTGCCGGGCGCGGCCGACCTGCTGGCGCGCCTGGCCGCCGCGCCGCCGCAGGGTCTGCCCGAGCTGATCCACGCCG
>CALLYN010000110.1 GCA_937858455.1 uncultured Kouleothrix sp. | reverse complement strand
CCGAGCGCCAGCACCCGCGCGCCGTCGCGCGATTGCAGCAGCAGCGGCGGCAGCGCCAGCGCGGTGAACACCGCCACCGGGACGTAGCCCAGCCAGCGCCGCAGCCACGGCGCCATATCGCCGCGCAGCGCCAGCATGGTCGCAACGCGCGTCAGGTATGTGGCCAGCGCCATGCCGATCAGCGTCAGCCAGATCGCCGTTTGGCTCAGGTGTGTCATGGGTTACTCCAGCGCCAGGGCGGTGCGCAGGTGGTCGAGCGAGGTATTACCGCCCGAGCAGATCAGCCCAACCGTGTGGCCGCGCAGCTCGTCGCGCAGGCGGTATGCGGCCGCGAGCGGCGCGGCGCCCGCGCCCTCGGCGAGGGTATGGGCGCGCTCGATCATCCACACCATAGCGCGGCGGATCTCGTCGTCGGCCACCAGCACGAACGCGTCGAGCTCGCGCTGCAAGATCGCCTGCGGCAGCGCAAAGCTGCTGGCGGTAGCCAGCCCCTCGGCAAACGTCTGGTCGGGCGCGGTGGCAGGCCCGCGGCGCTGCCAGGCAAGGTAGGCGGCCGGCGCCGCCTCGGCCTGCACGCCGATCACCCGGATGCCGCGATCGATCGCGTGGGCCGCAATGCAGGTGCCGGCCGCGCCGCTGCCGCCGCCGATCGGCACAATGATTGTGTCGATACCGGGCTGATCTTCGAGCATTTCGAGCGCCTCGGTGGCCACGCCGGCGATCAGCAGCGGCTCGTCGCCGGAGTGGATGTAGCGGTAGCCGTGCTCGCGCGCCAGCGCCTCGCAGTGCAGGCGCGCCTCGTCGAAGCTCGCGCCGTGAAAGATCACCTCGGCGCCCATGCCCCGCATGGCCGCCACCTTGCCCGGGTTGGCGCGCTCGGGCACGACGATCCGCGCCGCCACGCCGAACAGCCGCGCCGCAAAGGCCACCGACTGGCCGTGGTTGCCGGTGGAGGCGGCGATCACCCCGCGCCGGCGCTCGTCGTCGCTGAGCTGCGACACCAGGTTGACGCCGCCGCGCACCTTGAAGGCCCCGACAGGCTGGTAGTTTTCGTGCTTCACAAACACCCGCGCGCCGATCAGCTCGTCGAGGGCCGGGTAGGTGTGCAGCGGCGTGCGCGGCAGGTACGGGCGTATCTGGCGCTGCGCCAGCAGCACATCGCGAAACAAAGGGATCTGCATGGGATGCTCCTTCACGCCTATGCGATGGTTGGGCTTTTCGCAAGGCTCGCACGGCGCACGAAACTACCCGCCCCGGCGCCAGCGCGGGCTGAGCAGCGCGCCGAGACCGCTGGCGAGAATGCCGGCCAGCAGCAGGTACCAGCTGCCCGGCAGCAGCATAGCGCCCGCCACCGCCAGCAGGGCGGCCAGCGCGGCCACCGCGCCGCTCACCCGGTCGCGCAGCAGCGGTACCAGCAGGCCAATAAATGTCAGCGGGAACACCAGATCCAGCCCGTAGGCCGCCGGGTCGGGGATCTGCGCGCCTAGCAGGATGCCGGCAAGCGTGCTCGACTGCCAGATCACATACAGGCTGATATTCGAGCCGAACTGGTAGGCCATGCTGCCGCCGCCTTCCAGAAAGCGGCGCATGCCAATGGCGTAGCTTTCGTCGGTGAGCTGAAACGCCAGCGCGGCCTTGGCCGCCGGCCGCGCGCCGCGCACGTATGGCGCCAGCGAGGCCGCCAGCAGCGCGTGGCGCGCGTTGATGATCAGCGTGGTGACGACGATCGCCAGCGGCGCGGCCCCGGCCGCGAACAGGCCGGCGGCGGTAAACTGCGACGCGCCGGCAAACACGATCAGCGACATCGCCAGCGTCTGCGCGGGCGTGAGCCCGGCCGCCAGCGCGCTCACGGCATAGATCGCGCCAAAGGGCGCCGCCCCCAGCCACAGCGGCATGGTCGCAAGAAAGCCGGCGCGAAATGTGTCGGCGCGGCCGTGCGCCTCGGGCGGGTGCGGCTGAGCCTGGACTCCAAGCGGCTCGCTGGTCATGGGCGGTTCCTGTGCATACCGGGCGTACGCGCTCGCCTCGGCGCGGGGCTTTGGGTTCAGCAAAGTGGCCGCCCCACGCCCCTGGCGCGTAGTTCCGGTAGATATACGGCGCGGTGCTCGCGTCGTGGGCTGGCTCAGACTGCGGCAGCGCGATTTTCCGCGCCCCGCGCAGAAAACTCATACAATAGGGCGCTCTGCCGAAGGAAAAAACGCCGGCCGTGCAGCTTGTATAGATAAAAGAAACTCTGCGACGCACGGATACGTCCAGAGTGATAACGTACCGGATGAACAATTGTTCAGCGAGTATAGCACGTACAAGGTGGTTCATACAGTGACAATCGCCCGGTTCAAGGCGGGCCAATTTCATGCCAACTCCGGACGACTTACACTTTGGTGGGGGTTTGGGGGTGGCTTCGCCGCCCCCAAATTTCTTAGAGCCTGTTTGAAAAGAGGGTGCGCGAGGGGCTATGCCCCTCGCACTTCCCTTCTGGCGGGTGGCGGCCACGAATTTCAAACAACTTCTTATTGTGTTGCACTACGTGGCAAAGCCACGTAGTGCAACACAATCGATACGTGATCAAGCGAAAGGCGTATAAGCAATCGGCCGGATTTGGTACCAAGCAACACGGGAGGGAGCACATGCCGATCGACACAGTCTTCTTCGACGTTGGCGAGACGCTGGTGGACGAGACGCGCCTGTGGGCCGGCTGGGCCGAATGGCTGAACGTGCCGCAGCTGACGCTTTTCGGCGTGCTGGGCGGGGTGATCGCGCGCGGCCAGCATCACCGCGCGGTGTTCGAGATTGTGCGGCCGGGCATCGACATAGCCGCCGAGGAGGCCGCGCGCGCCGCCGCCGGGCAGGCGCCGGTGTTCGATCGGCGCGATTTCTACCCCGACGCGCTGCCGTGCCTGGCTGCGCTGCGCCAGCGCGGCTACCGCATTGGGCTGGCCGGCAACAACCCGGCCAGCGCCGAGCGGGCGCTGCGCGCCATGAACCTGCCAGTTGATTGTATCGCGTCATCGGCCAGCTGGGGCGTCGAGAAGCCCGCGCCCGAGTTCTTCGCGCGCGTGGCTGGGCTGGCCGGCGTGCCGCCGCAGCGCATCGCCTACGTCGGCGACCGCGCCGACAACGACGTGGCTCCGGCGGCGGC
>CALLYN010000109.1 GCA_937858455.1 uncultured Kouleothrix sp. | reverse complement strand
CGATCTCGAGCGCCTCGTCGAAATCTTTGGCCTTGATAAACGCCAGCACCGGGCCGAAGATCTCTTCCTGCGAAAGCTTGCCGTCGGGCGGAATGTCGGCGAAGATCGTCGGCTGCACAAAGTAGCCGCCCTCGGTCTCGACCTCGCCGCCGAGCGCCAGCCGGCCCTCGCGATGCCCGGCCTCGATATAGCCGCGGATCTTATCGCGCGACTTGTCGTCGATCACCGCGCCCATGAACGTGCCGCGCTCGGTCGGGTCGCCCACCGTCAGGCTGCCGGCGCGCTCGACCACGCGGTCGAGCAGTTCGTCGTAGACGCGCTCGACGGCAACTACGCGCGAGCACGCCGAGCACTTCTGGCCCTGGAAGCCGAACGCCGACGACACAATCCCCTCGGCTGCCGCCGCCAGGTCGGCCGTCTCGTCGACGACGATCGTATCTTTGCCGCCCATCTCGAGCACGGTGCGCTTGAGCCACTTCTGGCCCGGCTGGAGCTTGGCGGCGCGCTCGAAGATGCGCAGGCCGATCTCCTTCGAGCCGGTGAAGGCGATAAAGCGCGTCAGCGGGTGGTCGACAAGCGCGTCGCCGACGCTGCCGCCGGGGCCGGGCACGAAGTTCACCACGCCGGGCGGCACGCCGACCGACTCGAGCACCTCGACGAACTTAGCCGCGATGATTGGCGACGTCGAGGCCGGCTTGAGCACGATCGTATTGCCGGCGACCATCGGCGCCACCACCAGCCCGACCATGATCGCGCAGGGGAAGTTCCAGGGCGGGATGGCCACGCCGGCGCCGAGCGGCACATACTGCAGCTGGTCGTCTTCGCCGGGCATCGGGTATACCTTCTGCGGGCCGGCCAGGCGCAGCATCTCGCGGGCGTAGAACTCGCAGAAGTCGATCGCCTCGGCGATGTCGCCGTCGGCCTCGGCCCAGCTCTTGCTGACTTCGTACACCATCACGGCGGCCATCTCGAACTTGCGGCGCCGCAGCTCGGCCGCGGCCTTGAACACGTAGTCGGCGCGCTGGGCGGCCGGCACCTTGCGCCAGCTCGCGAAGGTGGCGTTGGCCACCTCGATCGCGCGATTGGCCTGCTCGACGCTGGCGCTGGCGACGCGGCCGACCACCTCGCTCGGGCGGGCGGGGTTGAGCGAGGCGATCGTCTTTTCGGTGCTAATGCGCTCGCCGCCGATGATCAGCGGGTAGGTTTTGCCAAACTCGGCTCGTACCGCGGCGAGCGCCTGCTCCATCGCGGCACTATTTTCGGGCTTGCTGAAATCGGTGAATGGCTCGTTGCGAAACTCGGGCAGCGCCATTGCTTTCTCCTATTGTCACTATGCTTAGCATGCAGCGTATGGTTCGTAGAGAGCTGCATTATAGCATCTTCCGGCGTGGCGGCAGCGCTCGCGGGCCTTGGGCTTATTCTTCGCCGGCCAGCGCCATCAGGCGCGCCCACTGCTCGGGCGACACCGGCACCACCGAGAGGCGGCCCTGGCGCACCAGCGCAAAGTCGGCAAAGGCCGGGTCGGCCTTCACCTGCGCCAGCGTCACCGGGCGGCCCAGCCTGCGCAGCGGCCGAATGTCCACCACCGCCAGCTTCGGGTCGGCCTGGCGCGGGTCGGCGTAGGGCGCGCTGGTGATCTCGGCCAGCCCGACGGCCTGGCGCTCGTCGCCGGTGTGGTAGATCAGCGCCTGGTCGCCTGGGCGCATGGCGCGGATGTGCAGCAGCGCGGCGTTGTTGCTGACTCCATCCCACACCGTTGCGCCGTCGCGCTCGAGATCGGCGTAGGCGTAGGCCTCGGGCTCGGTTTTGAGCAGCCAGTAGGCAATCTCGCTCATGGGCTGTAGATGCTCCTTATCTTTGCGCTCGGCTATTGACGCGAGTTACGCGGTATCCTCGCGCGTGGGAGGCTTGGAGGGCGCACGCCCTCCAAAATCACTCTTTTGTGTGTTGGGCAAGCACATGCTGCACATTGGTTATGGTGCGGCGCGGCGAAGCCGCGCCGC
>CALLYN010000108.1 GCA_937858455.1 uncultured Kouleothrix sp. | reverse complement strand
CAACCTGGTGCTGCGCGACATGCGCGTGCGCTACAAAGGCAGCGCGCTCGGCTACCTGTGGACGCAGCTCGCGCCGCTGCTGCTGATGCTGGTGTTCTGGTTCGTGTTCAGCCGGCTGCTCTCGTCGTCGATCAGCATGTTCCCGATCTTCCTGATCATCGGCCTGCTGGCCTGGAACTTCTGCAACGAGGCGGTGATGGGCGGCGCGCGCAGTGTCATCGACAACGCCAACCTGATCAAGAAGGTGTTCTTCCCGCGCGAGGTGCTGCCGCTGGTGAGCGTGCTCTCGAGCCTGCTAAACTACGCGCTCTCGCTGCCCATGATGTTTCTGCTGATGCTGCTGGTGCAGCTCGGCACGCTCGGCCGGCTGAACTTCGCCTGGACGTTCGCCTACCTGCCGGTGCTGCTGATCATCCAGAGCATCCTGCTGGCCGGGCTGGCACTGCTGACAAGCGCGCTGGCGGTGCGCTTCCGCGATTTCGTGCACCTGATCGGCATCCTTATGCAGTTCTGGTTCTTCCTCACGCCGGTGGTCTACTCGATCGACTCGTTCAACAGCACTGTCTTCGGCCTACCGCTGGCGATCGTCGTGCGCTGGCTCAACCCAATGGCTTCGCTGATCGAGTTCTACCGCGAGGTGCTGTACGGCCAGGCCGTGGCCGCGCCAAATGTGCCTACGCCCGGCCTGCCCGCGCTCACCAGCGTGCTGCGCGTGCTCGTCACCGCCGTGATCATCCTCGCGGCGGGCTACTGGTTCTTCCAGCGCCGCAGCGGCTCGTTTGGCGAAGACATCTGATCGCAGCGAAGGAATGTGCGCAGCGAATGACCAACGTTATCGAGTTCGAAAACGTCAGCAAGCGCTTCGTGATCAACCGCGAGCGCCAGGATACCATCCAGGGCCGCTTTGCCCGCATCCTGCGCCGCCAGCCGCGCGGCGAGGAGTTCTGGGCGCTGCGCGACGTGAGCTTCCGCGTGGCCAGGGGCGAAAGCCTCGGCCTGGTGGGCCACAACGGCGCCGGCAAGAGCACCGCGCTCAAGCTGATGACGCGCATCCTCGAGCCTAGCAGCGGCCGCGTGCGCCTGAACGGCCGCGTCGCTGCGCTGCTCGAGCTTGGCAGCGGCTTCCATCCCGAGCTGAGCGGGCGCGAGAATGTGTTCCTCAACGGCTCGCTGCTGGGCTTCAGCCGCCGCGAGATGCGCGCCAAGCTGCCCGAGATCGTCGAGTTCGCCGAGATCGGCAGCTTCATCGACATGGAGGTGAAGCACTACTCGTCGGGCATGTATACGCGCCTGGCCTTCGCCGTCGCTACCGCTGTCGACCCCGAGATCCTGATCACCGACGAGGTGCTCGCCGTCGGCGACGAGGCGTTTCAGCGCAAGTGCATGGATCGGATCTACCGCTTCCGGCAGCTCGGCAAGACGATCATCTTTGTGTCGCACGCGCTCGATACCGTGCGCGCCCTGTGCGACCAGGCGGTCTGGCTCGACCACGGCGCGCCACGCGCGGCCGGCCCGGCCGGCACGGTGATCGACGCCTACCTGGCCGATGTGAACCGCCGCGAGCAGGCCCAGGCGCTTGGCCAGTCAGCCGTGGCCGAGGAGGGCGTCGGCAACCGCCACGGCACCCGCGAGGTCGAGATCACCCGCGTCGAGCTGCTCGACGCCGAAGGCCACGAACGGCTGGTGTTCCAGACGCACGCGCCGCTGACACTGCGCATGCACTACTTCGCGCACCAGCCGGTCGCGCGCCCGGTGTTCGGCATGGCCATCCACCACGAGAATGGCGTGTGGATCTATGGCCCAAACACCCACTTCGACCATGTCGAGATTGCGCGGATCGAAGGCGAAGGTTATGTCGACTTCAACATCCCGGCGCTGCCACTGCTGGCGGGGCGCTACCTGCTCAGCGCGGCTGTACACGACCAGAGTGAGCTGCACGCCTACGACGTCCACGACCGCCGCTTCCGCCTGATCGTGCAGAGCGATAACGCGCGCGATCGTTATGGTATGTTCGCGATTCCGCACACCTGGCGCTGGAGCCAGCCCGGCGCAGGCCCAAAAA
>CALLYN010000107.1 GCA_937858455.1 uncultured Kouleothrix sp. | reverse complement strand
CGATCGTGCTGCCCAGCTTCGCGCTGCTGGTTGCCGGCGGCTACAGCGACGGCGGGCGCGGCCCGCTGCCGGGCGGCGCAAATGGCGTGCACCTGGCCAGCGCCGAGCGCTACGCCGAGTCTGCCGCGCCCGAGCAGTGCTTCGCCGAAACCGGATTCTGCGTGAGCGGGCCGTTTCTGCGCTACTGGCAGGCCCACGGCGGCCTGCCGATCAATGGCTACCCGATCAGCAACGAGTTCGCCGAGGTGCTGGAGGATGGCAACGCCTACATTGTGCAGTACTTCGAGCGTGTGCGCATGGAGTACCACGCCAACAACGCGCCGCCCTACGACATCCTGCTGGGCCAGTTCGGCCGGCGCATTCACCCGGCCGATCCGCCCGCTGCGCCGATCGCCGGGGCGCGCTACTTCGGCGAAACCGGCCACAATCTGCGCGGCGGCTTTTTGCGCTACTGGGAGCGCAACGGCGGCCTGGCGCAGTTTGGCTACCCGCTGAGCGAAACCTTTGCCGAAGCGCTCGAGGATGGCAATACCTACACCGTGCAGTACTTCGAGCGCGCGCGCTTCGAGTACCACCCCGAGAACCGGCCGCCCTACGACATCCTGCTGGGCCAGTTTGGCCGGCGCATCCTGAGGGAACGCTAGCCGCACGTGCGCCGCTTCGTTTCACGCGTAGCTCGTGTAAATAACACGAGCTACGGGGTGGGGGTTCGGGGGCGGCAAAGCCGCCCCCGAAAACTTCCTTTTGCGCAGGTCGCGGCCACGGCCGTGGCCGCGAACGGCCAAAAAGAGATGATTTGGAGGGCGCAAGCCCTCCAAGGCTCCCGCGCGGGAGGCACCGCGTAAGTAGTGTACATAACATGCAACGAGAAAGAAAGATACACCAAATGACAACAACCAACGACCTGTGGTGGCAGCGCGGGATCATCTACCAGATCTACCCGCGCTCGTTTATGGACAGCGATGGCGATGGCGTGGGCGACCTGCCGGGCATCCTCAGCCGGATCGACTACCTGCACGAGCTGGGCGTCGACGCAATCTGGCTCTCGCCGATCTTTCCCTCGCCGATGGCCGACTTTGGCTATGACGTGGCCGACTACACCGCCATCCACCCGCTGTTCGGCACGCTCGGCGACTTCGATCGGCTGCTGGCGGCGGCGCACGCCCGTGGCATGAAGGTGATGCTCGACTTTGTGCCTAACCACTCCTCCGACGAGCACCCCTGGTTCGTCGAGTCGCGCTCGTCGCGCGAGAACCCCAAGCGCGACTGGTACATCTGGCGCGACCCGGCGCCCGGCGGCGGGCCGCCGAACAACTGGATGAGCTACTTCGGCGGCAGCGCCTGGGAATACGACCCGCCCACCGGCCAGTACTACCTGCACCTGTTCGTCGATAAGCAGCCCGACCTGAACTGGCGCAACCCGGCGGTGCGCGAGGCCATGCTCGGCGCGATGCGCTTCTGGCTCGACCGCGGCGTCGATGGCTTTCGGATCGACGTGATCTGGCTGATGATCAAGGACGACCAGTTCCGCGATAACCCGCCCAACCCCGAGTACCAGCCTAGCCAGCCGCCGCTGAATGCCACCCTGCCGCTGTATACTTCGGATCGGCCCGAAGTACACGAGCTGATCGCGGCCATGCGCCGGCTGCTCGACGCGTACGACGAGCGCATGATGGTCGGCGAGATCTACCTGCCGCTGCACCAGCTGATGATCTACTACGGTACGGCCGACGCGCCCGAGTGCCACCTGCCGTTCAACTTCCAGCTGGTGCTGCTGCCCTGGCAGGCCGCGACGATCGGCGAGGCGATTGCTGCCTACGAGGCGCTGCTGCCGGCCGGCGGCTGGCCCAACTGGGTGCTCGGCAACCACGACCAGCACCGCGTCGCCAGCCGCGTGGGCGAGCGCCAGGCCCGCGTGGCGGCGATGCTGCTGCTGACGCTGCGCGGCACGCCGACGCTGTACTACGGCGACGAGATCGGCATGCACGATGTCGAGATTCCGCCCGACCTAGTGCAGGATCCGCAGGAGAAGGGCGTGCCCGGCTTTGGCCTCGGGCGCGACCCCGAGCGCACGCCGATGCAGTGGAACGCCAGCCCCAATGGCGGCTTCACCCACGGCACGCCATGGCTGCCGCTGGCCGACGATTTTGCCGAGAACAACGTGGCCGCGCAGATCGACAACCCGCGCTCGGTTCTGGCGCTGTACCGCCGGCTGATTGCGCTGCGCCGCGCCACGCCGCCGCTGGCGATCGGCAGCTATGCGCCGCTCGCGGCCGAGGGCGATGTGCTGGCCTACCTGCGCGAGCACGCCGGGCAGCGCGTGCTGGTGGCGCTGAACTTCGGCCCCGAGGCGCGCACGCTGGCTCTGGGCGAGCTGCGCGGCCGGGTGCTGCTTTCTACCCACCTCGACAGCGCCGACGACCCGGTGGGCGATACGCTGGCGCTGCGCCCCGACGAGGGCGTGATCGTGGCGATTGACGCCGGCAGCGCGCCAGACTCCGTTCTGCGCACGAAAGCTTGAGAAGCTTAGAAGCTGTTTGTAAAGGGTGATTTGGAGGGACTTTGTCCCTCCAAGTTTCCACTTTTCTGGCGGGTGGCGGCCACG
>CALLYN010000106.1 GCA_937858455.1 uncultured Kouleothrix sp. | reverse complement strand
GGGCGGCAGCAGGGGCGGTTGTCGGGGCTGGGGCGGCGGCGGGCGTGCCGCCGCACGCCGCAAGCACAGCCGCGAGCAGCGCCAGCACGAACAACCAGCGTGGGCGAAGCATACACATGGCTCCTTTCATATAGTGGGCCGGGCGAACACTGGCGGAAAGGGCTATGCTGGTACCGGGAGCACGGTGGCGGCGCAGGTATCGAGCCAGGCCAGGATCGCGTCGATCTGGCCGATGCGAAATTGCAGCACCAGCCAGTCGTAGGTGCGCTCGCCGCCCAGCGCCTCGGCCTGCGCGCGCAGGTCGGCGAGCCAGCTGCGGCAGGCAGCCTGCTGGGTGCGGATCAGCGCGCCTGCGCTCGCCGGGTCGTGGCTGATGAAATACAGCTTCGCCAGAAACTCCAGCCGGAAGTCGCGGCCATGCGCAACCGGCGCGGCCAGCCAGCCGGCGAAGGCGCGCTGGCCGGCTGGCGTGAGCTGCAGGATCTTGCGCGGCGGGCGGCTGCCCTGTGGCTCGAGCGCGGCGCTGAGGTAGCCCTCGGCCTCGAGGCGCTCGAGCATCACGTACACCAGGCTCTGCTTCAGGTGCCACACCAGGCCAAGCGCCTCATTGCGCAGCAGCGTCTGGTGGATCTCGTAGGCATGCATGGGCTGCTGCCGCAAAAAACCGAGCAGCGCGTGCTCGATCGTCAGCGGCTGCTTGACCATTGGGCTCATGGCGCTGAACCTTTGCTGATTAAATAAGTAGTGATTTTCCGATTATGGCATGGGCGCGGCGAATTGTCAAATAGCATCTACCAGAGCGCGCCCCTTCACACACGGGGGCGAGAGAGGGTCTGAGTTTACAGAAGCAGGGCTCGTGCAAAGTCGGCCCTCTCCCGCGCGGGAGAGGAGGATGGTTGTTGGCTGTGTGGTGCGGTCGCGGCGGCGACCGCACCACACAGCCAGATGTGTTACCCCCTCCCATGACAGAGGAGGGAAGGGGAAAGGTCGAAAGACGTTGCACGAGCCCTGGACACTGCGGCTCGGCGCTTGACAAGAACCCCACACAGATATATCATTAGCGCCGTTATGAAGCAGCTGTCGTGCAACAATTATACGCTGCGTCGTCGCACACGTCGTCCGGCCCGCGAGGGTTCGGGGGGCGGTTAGGGCGTGCGCAGCAAAGGTTGCATCGGCGCCCGGCCGGCGCGAGAGATCGTGAACCACCCCTGGACCCACCTGGGCCCAGGGGTTTTTGTATGTGCGGGGGTCAATCCATGCTGAAGGTCGGTATTTTTGGCGTCACCGGCTACGCCGGCTACGAGCTGCTGCGCTGGCTGGGGCGCCACCCGCAGGCACGCGTCGTGTTCGCTACCTCCGAGTCGCAGGCCGGCAAGGCGCTGGCCGATGTCTACCCCGGCCCGCTCAACACTCAGCTGATCGCCCCCGACGACGCGCCGATCGGCGAGGCCGACGTGGTGTTCCTGGGCCTGCCACACGGCGTCGCCGGCCAGACGGCCCGGCGCGCGCGGGCCGCCGGCGTGCGGGTGATCGACCTCTCGGCCGATTTCCGGCTGGCTACGCCCGAGGCGTACAAGCGCTGGTACGGCCACGACCACCCCGCGCCCGAGCTGCTGCCCGCGCCCTACGGCCTGCCCGAGCTGAACCGCGCCGCGCTGCGCGACGCCGCGCTGATCGCCAACCCCGGCTGCTACCCCACTGGCGCGCTGCTGGGCCTGGCGCCGCTGCTGCGCGCCGGCGCCCTGGCCGACCCGACGATCATTATCGACGCGAAGTCGGGCGTGTCGGGCGCCGGCCGCGCGCCCAAGCAGAACACCTCGTTCGTCGAGGTGAACGAGAGCCTGGCGCCCTACAGCATCGGCCGCGTTCACCGCCACGTCGGCGAGATCGAGCAGGAGGCCGCGCGGCTGGCCGGCAACCTCGCGCCGCAGATTATTTTCACACCGTACCTGCTGCCGGTGAACCGCGGCATCCTCAGCACACTGTACCTGCGCGTCCCCGCCGACCTGGGCGAAGACCAGGTGCGCGCGCTCTTCGCCGAGCAGTACGCCGGCGAGCCGTTCGTGCGGCTGCTGCCCAAAGGCCAGCTTGCCACGCTCGCGCATACCGTCCACACCAACCTGTGCGCGATCTCGCTTACGCTGGCCGCGCCGGGCGTGCTGATTGTGATGACCAGCGAAGACAACCTGGTGAAGGGCGCGGCCGGCCAGGCGATCCAGAATATGAACGTGATGTTTGGCCTGGAAGAGACCCTGGGGCTCCTAGCGTAGAAATGTCGAAGAGGCATCTTGACATCGATCGTCAAGACAACTGGCGAGGTTCCATGAGCGTCATTAGTCCTGCGAACTCAACACTCACAGCTCACAGCTCACAGCTGGTTCTGAAGATCGGCGGCAACGAGCTCGACGACCCGGCGTTCGTGGCCGAGCTGGCGCGCGCGGTGGCGAGCCTGCGGCCGCAGCCGGTGCTGGTACACGGCGGCGGCAAAGAGATCGGCCAGATCCAGGCCGCGCTCGGCGGCGAGCCGCGCTTTGTGGCCGGCCTGCGCTACACCGACGCCACCGCGCTGCACGCGGCCGAGATGGTGCTGTGCGGCCTGGTGAGCACGCGCCTGGTCGCGGCGCTTGCGGCTGCCGGCGCCGACGCGCTTGGCCTTTCGGGCGTCGACCGCGGGCTGATCCGGGTTGAGAAGGCCAGCCACCCCGCCGGCGACCTCGGGCGCGTCGGGCGGCCGGTTGCGGTGCGCGCCGAGCTGCTGCGCGATCTGCTGGCGCAGGGCGTGGTGCCGGTGATCGCGCCGATCTCGCTTGGCCCCGACGGCACCTATAACGTGAACGCCGACGAGGCCGCCGGCGCAATCGCGGCGGCGCTGGCCGACGCCGAGGTGGTATTTGTGACGAACGTGCCCGGCGTGCTGGTGCACGATCAGCTGGCCCCGCAGCTCAGCGCCGCCGCGATCGAGGCGCTGATCGGCGACGGCACGATTTATGGTGGGATGATCCCCAAGGTGCGCGCCGCGCTCACCGCGCTGGCGGCCGGCGTGCGCGCCGCGCGGATCACCAACCTGGCCGGCCTGGCCGGCGGCACCGGCACGCTGATTGTGCCGTAGCACCCAGCGACGAGAGGAGCAGCAATGGACGTAGCGATCATGATCGAGGGCCAGAGCGGCGTGACGTGGCCGATCTGGCAGCGCGTGGCCGCGGCGGTCGAGCGGCTGGGCTTCGCCGGGCTGTACCGATCCGACCACTTCACCGACGCCGAGCCGCCTAGCAGCGACGCGCTGGAGGCGTGGGTGTCGCTGACGTGGCTGGCCAGCCACACCCAGCGGATCGAGTTCGGCCCGCTGGTGTCGCCGGTCTCGTTCCGCGAGCCGGTGATGCTGGCGCGCACGGCGCTTGCCGTCGACGACCTGTCGGGCGGGCGGCTGCAGTTCGGCCTGGGCGCCGGCTGGCAAACCCGCGAGCACAGCATGTTCGGCTACAGCCTGCTCGGCACCACCGAGCGTATGGCGCGCTTCGGCGAGGCGCTCGAGGTGGTGTCGCTGCTGCTGCGCGGCGACGCGCCGGCCTCGTTCGAGGGTAAGTACTACACCCTGCGCGAGGCAACGCTGCTGCCGCGCCCGCGCCGCCCCGGCGGCCCGCCGATCGTGATCGGCGGCAACGGCCCGAAGTACACCCTGCCGCTGGCCGCGCGCTATGCCCAGGAGTGGAATGCCGTGTACGTGACGCCCCAGCGCTTCGGCGAGCTCCAGGCACAGCTCGACGCGCTGATCGCCGATGCCGGGCGCGCACCCGGCGACGTACGCCGCACCCTGATGACCGGCATGGTGTTCGGCCGCGACGACGCCGAGCTGCGCCAGCGCGCGGCCGAGTG
>CALLYN010000105.1 GCA_937858455.1 uncultured Kouleothrix sp. | reverse complement strand
CGAGAGCGCGTGGGAGTCGAACCCACCGGCGAAGCTCGTCACTCCGCCCACTCGTTTTGAAGACGAGGGCAACCACCGGGCCACATCCGCTCTCGCGCGGCATTCTACCCTTCGGCAGCTGCTCTGTCAAAAAGCCCGGCGCCTGGCGGCTAACCGCCAGGCGCCGGGCGCGCGGCCGCGCGTGCGGCAAGATCAGGTGCGGAAGAAGTCGATCACCGAGCCGCGCTCTTCCTCGCTGACCATGATCTCGAGGAAGGTGATGCGGTGCCAGGGGTAGATCACGCTCTGCACGCCGGCGGTGAGATAGGCCACATCCTTGCCGTCGCGCTTGCGCAGGTTCGACACTTTGACATAATTATCGCCTGGCTGCGGCTCCTGGTCAAGGTCGGCGACGATCGGGTCTTCGCCCATGATGTGCAGCACAACCGTTTTGGCCATAGCGGTGTTCCTTTCGTATTCGCGGGTGCTTCAGCGAAACTCGACCCGAATCAGCAGTGTGCCGCATTTGAGCTCGTCGCCGCTGCGCAGCGGAGTTGCCTGCCCATGCCCCAGCCGCTGGCCGTTAAGAAATGTGCCATTCGAGCTGCCCAGGTCCTCGACGGTGTAGGCGCCCTGGCTCCAGGCTAGGATCGCGTGCCGCCGCGAGACACCGGCGTCGTACCCGCCGTCGAGGCCGAGGTCGACGTCGGGGAAGATGCCGTGGGCGTTGTCTTTGCGCCCGATCAGCAGATCTTCGCTGACGTCCAGGCTCATGCGCCGGCCGCTGTTGACGATCACGAGTGTGACGCGCGGCGCGCTGACTGGCGCGGCCGGCGGCTCGCGCAGCTTGGGCAGGTCGTCGGTGGGGCCGCGCTGCCCGAGCGACAGCGTCGTCTCGCGGCGGTTGGCGGCCACCAGGCTGGCGCCGCAGTCGGCGCAGAAGATCGTGCCGTCGAATTGTTTCGATTTGCAGTTTGGGCAGAGTTGCATACGCTCAGCAGTACGCTACTTTCCGGTCTCGCGCTCGTCGACCGAGCCACGGCCCATTAGGCCGCGCGTGCCAAATTTAATGCGCTTGCGGCCTTCTTCGCTGGTGTTGCCGCTGCGCAGCAGGCGCGTGGCCTCTTCCTGCACCGTCTGCGCCAGCGCTACCTCGCCGGCCTCGAACAGGCGCGTGCCGGCCATCTGCAGCCGGCGCGTGGCCTCGTCGATCCGCCCGGCCTCGACGTCCTGCCACGCGCTCGACTGTAGCCGGTAGGCCACCAGCCGCTCGAGCCAGTATTTTACGGTCGAATCCACCTGGTAGGTCACCTGGTCGGCCGGGCGCACGCCCACCCTCACCACGTCTTCCACCGCCTGGTCGCGCAAGTTGGCGCCAGGCATGTCGTAGCGCAGGGCGATCTTCAGCAGCGGGTGGTCGCCTGCGCCAAGCGGCGGTACGACGACCTCGACAAGAAATGCCTGCACGTCGCTGCCGGGCCAGTCGCCCAGGCTGCCGGCCCAGTGCAGATCGCTTTCTTCGCTGATCGCGACTGGCGCAATAAACGGGCGCACGCGGTCGACCGAGCGCACCAAGGCGCCGGGCCGGGTGGCGATCTGCAGCCGCACCTGCTGCGCGAAGATCGAGTGCAGGCGCTTCAGCTCGTCGGCGAACACCGTGGTGATATCTTGAGCCGTGGCAATATAGTGCGCGCGGCTGTTCTCGCGCGCGGTCATGGTTTCGAGCAGATCTTCGTTCCACTCATTCCCCACGCCCAGCGCTGTCAGGCCGATATTGCGGCTCTGCGCCCGCCGCGCAATATCGACGCAGCGGCTTTCGTCGCCATAGGTTCGCCCGTCGGTCAGCAGCAGGATGCGGTTGATGCCGCGCGCGAGCATGGGGCGCTGGGTTTCTTGCAGCGCCAGCGCCATGCCGTGGGCCATCTCGGTGCCGCCGGCCGCCTCGACGCGCACCACCGCCTGCTTTAGCTCGGCGCGGTTGGTGACGCGCTGGGCTGGCACGACGACGTCGGCGCGGTCGTTGAAGACCACCAGCGAAAAGAAGTCGTCCTGGCTGAGCTGGTCGATGATCCGCCCGGCCGCATCCTTGACCTGGTTCAGCCGGTCGCCGCGCATCGACGAGCTGCGGTCGATCACCAGGCACAGGTTGAGCGGCAGCTTCGGCAGCTGGCTGGCTAGGCCCTCAGGCGCGGCTTCGAGCAGCACGTACAGCAGCTGCTGCTCGCCGCTGTCGCCGATCACCGGGCGGCTGAGGGTACGTTGAAGACGAATGCCGGGTGCCATAGGCCAGGGTTCCCCTCGATGTCAGGATGAAGTACAAGATCGCGTCGCCGCGTTTGGGTTCGCGCAGTATCTACAGTTCGGCCAGGGTGCGCGCGCAGGCACGCCAGAGCATGCCCGCCGGCCTTGCACTACGCCGGTAGCGATACCACAATCGCCGAGATATTGTCGTCGCCGCCGGCCTGGTTTGCGCGCGCGATCAGCTCGGCGCAGGCGGCGTGCGGCCAGGCGTGTCGCCGCACCACCTCAAGCAAGATCTCATCGTCGAGCAGCCCCCACAGTCCGTCGCTCGCCAGCAGCAGGTGCGTGGCGTCGCCAACCTGCTCGTAGCTGAAGTCTACCGCGATCTCGGGCTGCTGGCCGACGGTGCGATACAGCTGCGACCGCAGCGGGTGCTCGCGCGCTTCGGACGGCGCGAGCTGGCCGACCTGAATCAGCCGCCCGACCGTCGAGTGATCGCTGGTGAGCAGCCGTATGCCGCCGGGCGTCGCCAGGTACGCGCGCGAGTCGCCGACGTGCGCGAGGTAGAGCGCGTGGCCGAGCAGCAGCGCGACCGTACAGGTGGTGCCCATGTCGGTGCCGAGCGCCTGGGCCTGATCCCAGATCAGGCGGTTGGCCTCGTGCACCGCCGCGATCAGCAGCGGCTGAAGCGCCTCGGTGGCGCTGTCGGCTAGTGCCGGCGCGATCAGCTCGGCCAGCACGTGGCGCGCCACAGCGCCGATCGCCAGGCGGCTGGCGACCTCGCCGCCCTGGTGGCCGCCCATGCCGTCGGC
>CALLYN010000104.1 GCA_937858455.1 uncultured Kouleothrix sp. | reverse complement strand
GATCGCCGACGCGGTGGGCGCGTTTCTGTTCGCCGACATCGCCCACCCGGCCGGGCTGATCGCCAAAGGCCTGCTGCCCAGCCCGGTGCCGCACGCGCATGTCGTCACCTCTACCACCCACAAAACGCTGCGCGGCCCGCGCGGCGGCCTGATCCTGATGGGCCAGGATTTCGAGAACCCATTCGGCCAGACGGCCGCCAAGAGCGGGCGCACGCTGATGATGTCGGAGCTGCTCGACAAGAATGTGATCCCCGGCGCGCAGGGCGGCCCGCTCATGCACGTGGTGGCCGCCAAGGCCGTCGGCTTCCGCGAGAACCTGCAGCCCGAGTTTGCCGACTACGCCGCCCAGATCATCCGCAACGCCCAGGCGCTGGCCGGCGCGCTGATCGGCCGCGGCTACCATATCATCTCGGGCGGCACCGACAACCACCTCATGCTGGTCGATTTGCGCAACAAGGGCGTGACCGGCAAGGCCGCCCAGGAGGCGCTCGACCGCGCGCATATCACCCTGAATAAAAACTCGGTGCCGTTCGACGATAAGTCGCCGCTCGTGACGAGCGGCATCCGCATCGGCACGCCGGCGATCACCACGCGCGGCATGGGCGTGGCCGAGATGGACAGCGTGGCCAGGCTGATCGACGAAGTAGTGACGCATATCGGCGACGAGGCGGTGATCGGGCGGGTGCGCGAAGAAGTGGTAGCGCTGTGCGCGGGCTTCGGCGTGCCGGGCACCGAGGGGTACGAGCAGCGCTGACAAGATGACTGGGCGACACGATGACAAGCTCAGCGGGGCAGCTCTGTCATCTTGCCACCTTGCCATCTTGCCACCTTGACTGTGGCGGAAAGGCCAGATTGTAATGATACGCGACTTACGAATAGCGGTGATCGGCGCGGGAATCATGGGCGAGGCGATGATCAGCGGCATGCTGCAGCAAGAGCTGGTTGAGCCGGGGCAGATCATGGCCACCGAGCTGCGCGCCGAGCGGCGCGACGAGATCGCCGGGCGCTACGGCGTGCAGGTGACCGACGACAACGTCGCGGCGGTGCACTGGGCGCAGGTGGCGGTGTTCGCGGTGAAGCCGCAGACACTGCCGCGGCTGCTGCCCGAGCTGCGCGGCACGCTCGGCGACGGCGAGCTGGTGATCTCGATTGTGGCCGGCGCGCCACTGCGGCACTTCGCCGACCTGCTGGGCCACCCGCAGGTGGTGCGCTCGATGCCGAACACGCCCGCGCAGATCGGCCACGGCATGACCGTGTGGACGGCCGCGCCGGCCGTGACCGAGCAGCAGCGCGGCTGGGCGCGCACCATCCTCGGCTCGTTCGGCCACGAGCAGTATGTCGACGACGAGAACTACCTGGATATGGCCACGGCGCTCTCGGGCACCGGGCCGGCCTACTTCTTCCTGCTGATGGAGGCCATGGTCGACGCCGGCGTGCACCTCGGGTTCCCGCGCTACATGGCCCAGCAGCTGGTGCTCGAAACCATGCACGGCTCGGTGCTGTACGCCATGCAGAGCGGCAAGCACCTGGCCGAGCTGAAGAACGGCGTGACATCGCCGGCCGGCACCACAGCTGCGGCGCTGTACGAGCTTGAGCGCGGCGGCCTGCGCACGGTGCTCACCGACGCGATCTGGGCGGCCTACCGGCGCTCGGCCGAGCTGGG
>CALLYN010000103.1 GCA_937858455.1 uncultured Kouleothrix sp. | reverse complement strand
TGGGATGCGGCCAGCGGCGCCGAGCTGCGCCGGCTCGGCGGCCATGCCCGGCCGCTAAACATGGTCGCCTTTTCGCCTGGCGGCAAATACCTGCTCACCGCCGACGCTCAGGCCGTACGGGTGTGGTATGCCGATGCGCGCGACCTGGCTGCATCGGTGTGCGCGCGGCTTACGCGCGACCTGAGCGCGGCCGAGCGCGCGCGCTACGCGATCGACAACGACGCGCCGACGTGCTAGCGCTTCAGGGCGCGCAGGCGCGGTTTATGCCGCATCGAGGAACTCGCGCAGCGCAGCGTGGTAGGTATCGGGCTGCTCGATCATCGGCACGTGGCCGCACTGCTCGATCACCAGTACGCGCCGCGCGCGCGCCATCTCGGCGGCGGCGCGCAGGTCGTCGGCCGGCACCACCCGGTCGTTCGTGCCGCCCACGAACAGCGCTGGCGCGCTGAGGGTTTGCAGCGCCTCGGCCAGCGACGGGTCGCTGATGCTGATCGCGCTGGCGAGGTGCGCCCCTACGTCCATGTCTAGCAGGTCGGCGATGCCCTCGCGCAGCAGCCGCCGGTCCTCGGGCGCGCGCTCGAGGTACCAGCTGGCCAGCAGGTCGGGGATGGGCGGCGTGCTCATCAGCATCTCGGCCACCGGCCGTAGCTGGCTTTGAAATGGGCGCCACAGATCGATCAGCGGCTGGCCAAACTGCAGTGCCAGCGTGGCCGGGGCGTGCGCCAGCCCGAGGCAGGCGCGCGCCAGCGCGCTGCGCTGCACGCCAAATGCCGTCACCACCAGCCGGCGCACGCGCGCAGGCCAGTGCGCGGCGATGTACACCGCCACCGCGCCGCCAAACGAGTGGCCGTTCAGGTCGAACTGGCCAATGCCGAGCGCGTCGGCGAACTCGATCGCTAGCTCGGCCAGGCGCGCCACGCCGCCGGGCTGCGCCAGCGCGGGCGAGGCGCCGAAGCCGGGCATGTCGATCGCATAGCTGGTGTGCCGGCCGGCCAGGTGCGCTTGAGTACCGTACCAGTAGCGCGACGACGCGCCCCAGCCGTGGATCAGCAGCAGCGGCGGCCCGTCGCCGCTCTGGCGGTAGCAGATCTCGCTGTGAGCCAGCTGTGCGCGCTGGAGCGGCGCAAGCTTCAGCGCGCCGTTGGTGGCCTCTGCGGGCGAGTGCGTCGAAAGCTGCAAGCCGTGGCCGCGGCGCGGCGGCTGCGGTGCCTCCGCCTTCGGGGCCGGTGCCTCGTCGGGCGGCGTGTGAGTCGAGAGCTGCAGGCTGCGCCCGCGCCGCAGGTTTGCCGGAAGGCGATCGGCCGGCGTGCCTTCCTCGGAATGCGGTCGATCATTCATAGCGCCCCTCCAGCTCGGCCGCGAGTGCGGCATAGGCCAGCGCGCCTGCGCTCGCTGGCGCATAGCGGCTGATCGGGAGGCCCTGCGTTGGGGCCTCGGCTAGCTTTACGTTGGTGGGAATCACCGTCTCGTATATCAGGCGGCCGTAGCGTTCCCGCGCCTCTCGCTCGATTTCCTGGCTCAGGTTGGTGCGCCGGTCGGCCAGCGTGCAGACGATCCCGCCGATCGCCAGGGCCGGGTTGATCTCTTTCACCAGCTCGATCGTCGCTTCGAGCTGCGGCATGGCCTTCAATGCGTAGGCGTGCATCTGCAGCGGCACCAGCACGTGTTCGGCGGCGGCCAGCGCGTTGAGCGAGAACAGCCCCAGGCTCGGCGGCGGGTCGATCAGCACGTAGTCGTAGTCGCCGCGCGCGGCCCGCAGCGCTTTGCGCAGCAGCAGCTCGCGCCCGACGCGCCCTGCCAGCTCGAGCTCGGCGCCGGCTAGCTCAAGCGTCGCCGGCACCAGGTCGGGCCCGGCGGCGGTGGCGATAGTAGCGAAGGCGCTGCCTTGCTCGGGGTTCAGCAGCACTTCGTAGACGCTGTACTCGAGCGCGGAAGGGTCGACGCCGAGCCCCTGCGTCAGGTTTGCCTGCGGGTCGATGTCGATCAGCAGCACACGCCGGCCGCGCTCGGCGAGCGCGGTGCCCAGGCTCAGCGCGGTGGTCGTTTTCCCGACGCCGCCTTTCTGCATCGCCAGGGCCAGAATATGTCCCATGCTGCCCTCCTCGTCGAACCAGCACGCACCAGATCGATTATCCGCCGTGTTGGGAACATGCGAGTTACAGCCCTGCTTTACTGGCTCGCCGCGCTTGGGCGCACCAGGCAGATCGTTGGTAGCCTATTCGGCTCATCACAGGCTGTGTGCTGGCGGCTCGGCGCGGCTCCACGGCTCCGAAATTGGCTTCCTGGTGTTGCGGTCGGCATGGCCGGTCGTCGCGCCGGGAAAAGCAGGTAATCAGCCCAATTGTGTCTGAATCGAGGCGGCAGCGCACGGAAGGAACCACGGCAGACGTGTGAAGCGCCAGGGTAGCGCGCGGAAGGAACCATGGCGGACGTGCGAAGCGCCAGGGTAGCACACGGAAGGAATCATAGCAGACGTGTGAAGCGCCAGGGTAGCGCGCGGAAGGAACCATGGCAGACGTGCGAAGCGCGGAAGCTGCCGCCGAAGGGTCGCCTACTCACCTCTGGCGCCTGGCTCCCAACGCCTCGCCGCTCGCCTGCAGCCAGATCAAAACTACGCTTGCAGTACCCAGATCTTGCCAAACGAGTCCGGTAGGTCGACCTCGACCGGGCCATCGCCGACGTGCTCGTCGTAGTCGTGCAGCCACTCGTGCCAGCGCCCGGCGCGCGGGAAGTCGATCGCCACGCGCTGGTCGGCCGGCGAGAAGTTGACCGCCACCACCACCACGCTGCCGTTGTCGGCCCAGCGCTGGTACGCCAGCACCTTGCGCTCGGCGTCTACCAGCAGCGGCTGGAAGTAGTTCGTTTGAAGCGCGGCCTGGGTGTGGCGCAGGTACGCCAGCGTGGCGTAGTGGTGGTACAGCGCTTTGCCCGAGTCGCTCTCGAGGTATTCCCACGGCAGCTTGCTCGTGCCGATGGTTTTGGGGGCGTGCGCGCCGAACTCCTGGCCGTGGTACAGCATCGGCACGCCCTGCGCGGTGTACAGCACGATCGCGCCGAGCATGCTCTTGCGCACCGCGCCGGCGTCGCCAATGGCCGGGTTGGTCATCGCCACTAGCATGGCGCGGTCTTCGTCGTGGCTCTCGAGGTAGTTGATCGGCTGGGCGTTGTCGGCGTAGCCGTCGCCGCCGAACGTGATCACCCGCAGCAGCGCGTCCATGTCGCCGTACTGCTGGCCTTCGTACTCGCCCTCGCGCAGCTGCGCGCGCAGCACTTTGGTGAACTGCCAGTGCCACGAGGCGTCGGCCTCGGTCTCGCGCACCACTGCGGCCGTGTCGCCGACGATATGCTCGGCGATCAGGTAGGCGTAGGGCTTGGCCTGGCGCGCCGACCAGGTGATGAAGCTCATGCCATTCACGCCGTCCCAGTCGATGCCTTCGACATAATCGTAGCGGAAGCCGTCGATGTGGTACTC
>CALLYN010000102.1 GCA_937858455.1 uncultured Kouleothrix sp. | reverse complement strand
CCAGCAGGATGCCGATCGCGCGCACGCCGCTGCGCAGCAGCGGGCGCGCCGCCAGCAGGTAGAATGTGCGCGGGCGGCCATACAGCAGCGGCAGCAGTACGCCAAAGATCAGCGCCGCCAGCGCCGCCGCCAGCGCGCCGGTTGGCGCTCCCAGCGCCAGCGCCGCCGCGAGCAGCAGGATGCCCACCAGGCTGTGCGAGTCGGAGGGGGGTGCGCGGAAGCCGGCGCTCTCGACAAGCAGCGCCAGCGCAACAAACAGCAGCACCAGGGGCCACACGGGGCCGGCGCCGAGCCGCGCCAGCAGCCACAGCCAGCCGAGCGCGCCGAGGGCCAGGCAGTAAGCAATCAGCCAGCGTCCGCGCGTCATGCCGGGCCGAACTCAAGCATATATCTCACCGCACGGCTATCTGCCTCATCGCCACCGGCGTACACGGCGCCACAGCGCTAGGGCGCGCGCTGCCCAAACGCGCGCAGCGCCTCGTCGCGCGTCTGGTGGATCGCAAACAGCTGGGTAAAGCCAGTGAGGGTGAACACCTCGTGAACCTGCGGCTGGAGCGCGCACAGCCGCAGCTCGCCGCCCTCGAGCGCCAGCAGGTCTTTGCGTACCAGCAGCAGCCCGCGCATACCGCTGCTGCTCAAAAACGACACCTGCGCCAGGTCGAGCAGGATCTGGCGGGCGCCCGTGCTCAGCGCCGCGCTCACCTGCGCCAGCGCCGCCTGGCTGCTCACGGCATCCAGCCGCCCGGTCAGCTCGATCACCCGCACGCCGCGCGCCGGCACAAGCTGCTTGGTCATCGTCAGCACATTGCCGAGCTGGTCGTCGAAGGTGAAGCTCACCGAATCCATAAGCCGGCTCATCAGGTAGATCCCCAGGCCGCCGGCCTGGCGCTCTTCGAGCGGCGCGGCCAGGTCGGGGGCCGGCACGTCTTCCGGGCTAAACCGCCGCCCGTGGTCGCGCAGCGCGACGATCAGCTGGCGGCTGGCCACCTGCCAGCTCAGCTCGATCGCGCCGGGCGTGCCTGGCTCGTAGCCGTGCTGAATGATATTGGTGGCCGCCTCGTCGACGGCCAGCTGCACCTGCCAGGCGGCATGGTCGTCCAGCCCGGCGCGCGTGGTCGCGTCGGCGATGAACGCGCTGATCTGCGCCAGCGAGTCCAGGGTTGCGGGAAGAGTGATCGTTTCCATTGAGCGTTCTGAGCATTGAATATGAGCGCGCGCCTAGCGAACCCAGAACCCGCGATTCAACGCTGCTAGAATGATCCGACGGCCTCGAGCGTGTCGGTGTAGATCTCGAACAGCCCGGTGAAGCCGGTGAGGTCGAACACCTCTTTGATCCGCGGCGGCAGGTTCGCAATACGCACATCCCCGCCCTCGATGTCGGTCAGCTTGCGGTCGCGCGCGCGCTTGCGCGCCTCGATCAGCACGCGCAGGCCCGGGCTGGCGATGTAGTCGAGGCCGGCAAGGTCGAGCACCAGCCGAAACCGCCCCTGGTCGAACAGCGCGTCGATCTGTTGTTTGAGCTGCGGTGCATTCGCGGCGTCCATGCGCCCAACCAGCGCGAGCAGATCCACCCGGTTGAACTTCTTGTGGGTGATTTCCATAGACACGACCTCCTTCGACGTCTCGAGCATCCGATCGCCACAAACGCGGGCGTACGATGGGTTCGCTTCATTCGGCTGGGCCATTATAGCACGGAGGCACGCGCGAAACAATCGCTCCCACGGCTTGTGCGGCGTCTTTCGACCCTTCCTCATGCCCATCTCCTGCGCGCAGGAGAGCGGGAATAGCGCCGGACGTTACACGCGCCCTACGCTGGCCAGCCCAACTTGGACGAATGTGCTATAATGCGAAACAGCTCGTGTCAGTTGGAAATACGCACCCGGAGCCACCCATGGCCAATCGTACGTCCACCAGCCGCAAGCCGGCCCAGCGCAGCCGCAAGCCGGCCCAGCGCAAGCGCCAGCCCGCGCCGCCGGTGTTTGAGTTCTCGCTGCGCCCCGAGCACCAGCGCGAGCTATTCGCCTTGGCCCTGATCACGATCGCCGCAATCACGATCGTGTTCTTTCTCACCGGCGCGGCCGGCGTGGTCGGCAAAACCTGGGTCGATCTCACCCAGCGCCTGCTGGGCTGGGGCGCGCTGCTGGTGCCGCTGGCCCTCGGGCTGCTCGGCGTTGCGATCCTCTGGCAAGAGCGCCGCGAGGATCTGCAGCTCACCGGCGCCACCGTGCTTGGCACGCTGATGCTGCTGGCCGCGCTGCTGGCGCTGCTCGAATTCGCGCTGGGCGCGCGCGCCGACGCCGCCGACCAAGTCGGCAAGGGCGGCGGGCTGGCCGGGTACTCGCTGATCCAGATGAGCCTGCTGATCGGCCGCCCGGCTACGTTTATGGTCTACTGCGTGCTCGGCCTGGCCGGCGTGCTGCTGACTTTCAACATCACGCTGCGCGAGCTGCTCACCGGCATGCGCGATGGGTTCGCGCGCTTCTGGGTGACGATCTGGAGCGCCCCCGAGCCGGCCGCGCCGCGCGCCGCATCCGCCCCGCGCGCCG
>CALLYN010000101.1 GCA_937858455.1 uncultured Kouleothrix sp. | reverse complement strand
CGGCGCGCAGCCTGGTCATGGCCGGCGGCACGTCGGCGCGCCGAAAGCCCAGCGCCAGCAGGCCGCGCCCGCTGGCGAAGCGCTCGGCCAGGTACTCGAAGCGAAACACCCGGTCGCTGACATCCGGCGGCGCGTTGCCGTGGTCGAATACCGCCACCGCCACGCCGTCGTAGGCCGGGTCGACGCCAAAGGCCGCCAGGGCCATGTTGATCGCGTCGAGGTCGACATCGGCCATCCGAATGCGCCGCACAACCCGGTCTAGCCCGGCGATCTCGTCCTCGCCAACCAGGCGGACGCGCATCTCGCGCGCTACCCAGTCGAGGTCGTCGTTGAAGGTGGCTGCCGCGCTCGGCGTGGCGTACACCGGCAGCCCCGCGCGCAGGTGATCTTCAACCGCCCAGTGGCACGGGCCGCCGCCCATCAGCGCGCCGGTCAGCGCGATCGGCACGCGCGCCTGGGTAGCGGTGCGCACCGCCTGCGCGACGATCTGGGTCGGCGCGGGCATCACCAGCTGCGGGCTGTTTTCGATTGGGCCGGCGCTGTCGAACAGCAGGATGTCTTGTGTTCCGGTGCCAATGTCGATCGCCAGGATGCGCATGCCGCCCTCCTCTTTCTATGCCACGGGGTATTATAACCGTTTTAGGCCGTGCATGAAGGGTGAGAGCTGCAATTGCTAGGGTTTGTACAAGGTTATTTGACCCCACCCCCTGCCTCTTCCCCTGCCAGGTTTAGGGGGCAGGGGGTGGGGGCGAAAATTATAGCGCGCAGCCGCGGAACTATTCGCGGCTGCGCAGCGTTGGCAGATATAGCGGTGCTGCTGTGTGCGGTTTTGCCGCGCCCGGCGCGAAAAAACCGCACACTCAAAGATGACGAGTACTATGCTGCCGCAGGCAAAAAAAGCGTAGCTTTCGGAAGCCGATGACGCACGTACATAACACTTAAGGACAATGATCATGAAATTGCGATGGCTTGTTGTACTGGCGCTGCTGCTGGGCCTGGCGGCCTGCGGCGGCGGTGCTCCGGCTACGGCTCCCACGGCGGCGCCGGCCACGCCGCAGGCAACGGCTGCGCCTACTGCGGTTTCTACGCCCGGCGCAACGGCGGCGCCTACTGCGGCGCCGCTGCCGGCAACCGGCACGCTGGTGGTGTACCACAAGAGCGGTGGGATTATGGGGATCAACGATACGCTGACGGTGGCGGCCGACGGGACGCTGACGCTTACGTCGCGCAAGGGCGGCCCCAGCACCACCAAGGTCGACCAGGCGGCGCTACACCGCCTGGTCGAGCTGCTCGGCAGCGCCGAGTTTGCCGCGCTGCCGCCGCGCGCCGAGGTGCCTGGGGCTGACCAGTTTGTGTACGAGATCAGCGTGGCCGGCCGCGCCCAGCCGACGGTGCTGACCATGGATGGCGTGCAGAACCCGCCCGTGCTCGACGAGGTGATCGCCGAGCTGGAGCACCTGCGCGGGCTGGTGCGCTAGCTTGCCTATATGCCCAGCCGCTCACGCGTCAGCGGCTGGTCGGCGAGCGCGACGCGCGCGATTTGCTTGAACTCGCTCATCCACGCATTCAGCGCGCGCAGCGCTGCAACGCGCTCGCTGGAGGTCGTGCGGGCGATGCGCTGGCAGTGCGTGTGTTCCACAAACAGCTCCTCCACCGCCTCGACTTGCGCCTGGGCCGCTTGCAGCGCCGTGAGTGTGATGCCGCGCGCGTCCAGCTTCTCAAGGATCGCCGAGTCGGCCAGCACGTTGGAGTAGAACCGGCGCGCCTGCCCGACCCAGCTCGTGATTGGGCGCTTGCGCTCGCCCAGGTCGAGCGTCTCGGCCAGCGCTGGCTCGCGGTGCAGCGCCACTCGCGTGATGCGCAGGTGGCGCATATAGATCGTGTGCGCCTGCAGGTGGGCGTTGTTGCGCGTATGCCGTGCCGTGATCTGCTCGGCGTTGCGGGCACCTAGCTGCAGCTCCAGCGCCTGCGCT
The DNA here is from genome assembly GCA_937858455.1 of uncultured Kouleothrix sp. GTDB lineage: Bacteria > Chloroflexota > Chloroflexia > Chloroflexales > Roseiflexaceae > Kouleothrix. The sequence continues at coordinate 2,419 of CALLYN010000101.1, read as the reverse complement.
TGCTCGCGTAGTGCCTGGCCGCGCAGCAGCTCGGCGCGGCTGTAGCCATAGGTCGCCAGCACATCCTGCGTGCTGCTGTCGTTTAGCACCGCCTCGAGCGTGATACGCGCCGCTACCAGGCGCCGATCGATGGTGTTCTTCGGCCTGGAATGATGGCTGTGGCTGTTGCTTGGCAGCGTGGGGGCTTGCAAAGTGGCCTGAGGGGCTTGCAAAGTGGCCTGAGGGGCTTGCAAAGTGGCCTGAGGGGCTTGCAAAATGCTCTGAGGGGCTTGCAAAGTGCTCTGAGGGGCTTGCAAAGTGCTCTGAGGGGCTTGCAAAGTGGCCTGAGGGGCTTGCAAAGTGGCCTGAGGGGCTTGTAAAGTGCCCTGAGGGGCTTGCATCTTGGTAGGCGCCGGATGTGCGATTTTTCGTTTGCGTCCCATGGCTGCGGGTATCCTCCGATAAAGTGGCGCTGGCGGCCCACTGCCGCCAGCGCGCTGTGCTACTGCACGTCATATTTACCGTGCCGGCCGTGGGGCGTGGTGCCGTTTGATCAGTAGCGTAACGGTGGCGAAGATGAATACATTTTGCAATCATGCAGGGCGCGCGAAGATGCTGCGAAATCGCAATTGGTATAGATTGCGCGTGGCGGCGGGAGCTTGCAACCTCAAGCCTTCTTTGCCCCTGTGCTGGTATATGGCGCTTCAGCGCGCGGCGCCTGTTTACGGTACAATACCTGATATACCCCGATAACGCCTGGTTCAAGCGAGAGGAGCGCATTGCTATGCGGGTCGCCCTGATCTCCGATATCCATGGCAACGATGTGGCGCTGCAGGCCGTGCTTGGCGATATCGCGCGCCAGGGGGTCGACGAGCTGATCTGCCTGGGCGATGTGGCCACGCTCGGCCCCGACCCGCGCGCCGTGCTCAGTACGCTCTGCGACCTGGGCTGCCGCTGCGTCGTCGGCAACCACGATGCGTTTCTGCTCGATCCCGACCTGATCGGCAGCTATTCGACCGCCCCCGCCGTGGTTGAGTCGGTCGATTGGTGCCGCGCGCAGCTGAGCGAGGGCGACCTGGCGTTTCTGGGCACGTTCGAGCCGACGATCTCGCTCACGCTCGAGGGCGGCGCCGAGCTGCTGCTGTTCCACGGCTCGCCGCGATCGCACATGGAGAACATACTCGCCACCACCACGGCCGGCCAGCTCGACGCCATGCTGGCGGGGCAGCACGCCGGCGTGCTGGCCGGCGGCCACACCCACATCCAGATGCTGCGCCAGCACCGCGGCATGCTGGTGGTGAACGCCGGCAGCGTGGGCATGCCCTTCGAGGAGTTTGTGAATGGCCGCGAGCCACGGCTGCTGGCCCACGCCGAGTACGCGATCGTCGATGCGCGCGGCGGCGCGATCGGCGTCGAGCTGCGGCGCGTGCCGCTGAGCCGGGCTGCGCTGTGCGCCGCCGCCGCCGCCAGCGCCCTGCCGATGCGCGATATGCTGATCGAGCAGTACAGCTAATGAATATTGTCAACGTCGGCTACGACGCGACGAACTACTACCTGCTTGGCCCCGACAGCGCGCGCCTGCTGGTCGACATCGGCTGGCCGGCGACGCTGCCCCGGCTGCTGGGCGTGCTCAAGCGCAAGGGCATCGCGCTTGAAAGCATTCGCTACGCGCTGGCCACGCACTACCACCCCGACCACGCCGGCTTGGCCGAGGATCTGAAATTGCGCGGCGTGCGGCTGATCGTGCTCGACCAGCAGGTTGCGGCCATTCCGCTGCTGAGAAGCCTGATCAAGCCACAGACGCCCTTCAGCGAGATTACGCTGCGCGACACCATACGGCTGAGCGCGGCGGCGAGCGCCGATTTCCTGCGCGGCATCGGCATCGCCGGCACGATCATCGGCACCCCCGGCCACTCCGACGACAGCGTCACGCTGGTGCTGGCGAGCGGCGAGGCCTTCACCGGCGACCTGCCGGGGCCGTCGTTCGACGGCGCATTCGGCGATGTGGTGACCGGCAGCTGGCGCGCCATCCGCGCCGCAGGCGCGCGGACAGTCTACCCCGGCCATGGCCCGCCGCGCCCAATGCCGCCCGCCGACGGCTAGCGGCGGGCCTCGCGCGGCCATCCAAGCAACATTAGCTCTCTGGTATACTATGGGCTACTCGCCCGCGACACTGGAGAGCCAATGAACGTTCTGATCTTCTCGCTGACCGCGTTTATCTGTACGTCGGCCGGCGGGCTGCTTGCGCTGCGCTTTCGCGATCACCTGCACCTGATCTTGGGGTTCACCGCTGGCGTGCTGCTGGGCGTGGTGAGCTTCGATATCCTGCCCGAGCTGTTCGCGCTCGCGGGCGAGCACGCGCTCGATCCGGGCCACGCCATGATCGCGCTGGTGGTGGGCTTTCTGCTGTTTCACAGCGCCGAAAAGCTCACGCTGATCC
>CALLYN010000100.1 GCA_937858455.1 uncultured Kouleothrix sp. | reverse complement strand
GGCCGCGCGCTGGGCCGCCACCGACATCCAGATCGCCGGCGATCCAGCCACCCAGCGTCAGGTGCGCTTCGCGCTCTACCACCTGATCGGCGCGGCCCACCCCGACGAGCGCGCCTCGATCGGCGCGCGCGCGCTCACCGGCGAGCGCTACCGCGGCCACGTGTTCTGGGATACCGAGACGTTCGTGTGGCCGTTTTACCTGTTCACCGACCCGCCCACCGCCCGCGCGCTGCTGATGTATCGCTACCACACGCTCGCCGGCGCGCGCAACAAAGCCCGCGACTTAGGCTACCGCGGCGCGCTGTTCGCCTGGGAGTCGACCGACACCGGCGAGGAGACTACGCCGCCGTTTATCAATGTGCCCGGCCTGGGCCGCCAGGCCATCCTCACCGGCGTCGAAGAGCACCACCTTGCCGCCGATATCGCCTACGCGGTCGAGCAGTATCGCCAGGCGAGCGGCGACGAGCAGTTCTTCCGCGAGTACGGCGCCGAGATGCTGCTCGACATCGCGCGCTTCTGGGCCAGCCGCGCTACCCGCGGCGCCGACGGCCGCTACCATATCCTCAAGGTGATCGGCCCCGACGAGTACCACGACTCGGTCGACGACAACGCCTACACCAATGTCATGGCACAGTGGACGCTGCGCCGTGGCCTGGATGCCGCCGCCACGCTGGCGCGCGACGATCCCCCGCGCTGGGCCGCGCTGCGCGCCAGGCTCGGCATTGCCGACGACGAGCTGGCATTGTGGCGCGCGGTGGCCGACGGTCTCGTCGACGGTTTCGACGCGGCGACCGGCCTGTTCGAGCAGTTTGCGGGCTACTTCCGGCTGGGCGAAGTCGATCTGCGCGACCACGACACTGCCGTGCAGACGCTCGACGTGAAGCTCGGCTGGGATACCCTGCAGACGCTCCAGGCGCTCAAGCAGGCCGACGTGGTGATGCTGCTGTTCCTGCTGTGGGATACCTTCGCCCCCGAGGTGCGCGCGGCCAACTTCCGCTTCTACGAGCCGCGCACCACCCACGATAGCTCGCTCAGCCCGAGCTTCCACGCGCTGGTGGCAGCGCGCCTGGGCGACTTGCCGATGGCCGAGCGCTACCTGCGCCAGGCCGCGCGGATCGACCTCGACTTCACGCGCAAGGGCTGGGCCGGCGCCAGCGGCGGCGTGCATATCGCGGCCCAGGGCGGTATCTGGCAGGCGCTGGCGTTCGGCTTCCTCGGTATGCGCCCCAGCGACGAGGGGCTGCGCTTCGAGCCACATATTCCGTCAGCGTGGCGCGAGCTGCGCATGCCCATCCAGTGGCGTGGCCGGCAGCTGCGCGTGGCCGTGCGCCCCGGCTCGCCCGGCTCGCCCGGCTCGCCCGGCTCGATCGAGGTGCTGGTCGAATCCGGCGCGCCGCTGGCGCTCGCGGTCGGCGATGGCCCTTGGCAGACGGTGGCGCCTGGCGCGAAGCTGGGGCCGCTGCCGTATGCCTAGCAACGGGCGGCGTACCTTATTCGGCTGAATACGTGCTGTATGGTGGGGGTTTGGGGGCGGCTTCGCCGCCCCCGAATTTCTTTTTGTGTTGCACTGCGTGGCGAAGCCACGCAGTGCAACACAATCTATAGAGCAATCCTATTATGAGACCGATAGGATTGCTATACGTGATCAAGCGAAGAGCGTAGAAGCCCTACATAATTGTAACTTGCCCATGTACAGTATAGACAACCAAGCGCCTGCAAATCGACCCGCGCCCGGGGGCGGCCCGACGCCATGACGCGTTGCGTAGAGCGGTGAAGTGGTCTATAATCGCACGCTGACCGCCTGAACTGTGAAAGGGAGACCCCATGAAGCTAGACGCCGCCGTCGCCGTCGATGCAGCTCATCTACGCGATGTGGCTGCCACGGCGCGCGCCGCCGAAGAGCTCGGCTTCGCCGGCCTGTGGGCAGCTGAGACGCAGCACAATGGCTTCTTTCCGCTGGTGCTGGCCGCCGAGCACACCAGCCGTGTCGAGCTTGGCACCGCCGTGGCGATCGCCTTCCCGCGCAGCCCCATGGTGATGGCTCAAAACGCCTGGGATCTGCAGGCGCTCTCGGGCGGGCGCTTCCTGCTTGGCCTTGGCACCCAGGTGAAGGCGCATATCGAGCGCCGCTACGGCATGGCCTGGGACGCGCCGGTGGCGCGGCTGCGCGATTATATCGGCGCGCTGCGCGCAATCTGGCACAGCTGGCAGACTGGCGAAAAGCTCGATTATCACGGCCAGTTCTACCAGCACACGCTCATGACGCCGTTTTTCAACCCTGGGCCGATCGCCAACCCGCATATTCCAATCTATATCGCTGGCGTGAACGAAGGCCTGGCCCGCCTGGCAGGCGAGACGTGCGAGGGCTTTCATGTTCACCCGTTCCATAGCGTCGCCTATATCAACCAGGTGGTGCGCCCGCAGGTGGTCGCCGGCGCGTCGCGTGCCGGCCGCGCCCCCGGCGATGTAGCGCTGGTCAGCAGCGTGTTCGCGATCACTGGTCGCAACGCAGCCGAGATCGAGGCTGCGCGCGACGCCGCCCGCGAGCAGATCGCGTTCTATGCCTCGACGCCAACCTACCGCGTGGTGCTGGCATGCCACGGCTGGGAAGATATCGGCGAGCAGCTCTCGCGCCTCGCCGCCATGAAGCGCTGGAGCCAGATGAGCGCGCTTGTGGGCGACGAAATGCTCGAGGTGTTTACCGTGCAGGCTCCGCCCGATCGCATCGGCGCTGCGCTGCGCGCGCGCTACACCGGCGTGCTCGACCGGGTGTTTTGCTATATGCCCTACACGCCTGGCCCGCTCGACGAGCTGTGGCGCGCCATGATCGCCGCGGTGCACGCATAAGCCTGGCCCAGCCGCACGCGCATATCGGCGACGAGTAAGTTCCAGGAAAGCGGAAACGGCTGCCATCACGGCAGCCGTCGCAGAGGGGCGATGGTGAGGTCAAACCAGCGCAATCGTGCCCAGTAGCGCTGCTGGTGCCCATCGCAACACCAGTACGTTTTTAGGATCTAAATTAGCAAGAAGCGTGCCACGGCTTGATCGCGCACCGCCGCTCAACCCGCGAGAATCTTTGCACGCGATCACGGCCTATGCTACAATACAGCGCCTCCCGATGACATATAGGCGCCCCATACAGGTGAAAGCGATGCTTTGCCGTTGGGAACGCATGTGGTTATACCGAAACTACGCCGCCGCTGCCACGCCGGCATGCTGGCGTGGGCAGTATTATGCGTTGGGCCGGGTATGCGGCCCGCGGGCGGCGATTGGTCAGTCGAATGAAAGGAGAACGACGCATTGATGCTCGGCCGGGCGCTGCCGCCCAATGATGCTATGTTGTACGATCGTGCTGGTCGTTTCGATGTTGAAGGAGTGCTTGTATGGGTCAGCTAAACCAATCGCAGCTTTACGCTGTGCTGGTGGTGCTTGGGATCGCCATCCTCAGCCTGGTGTATACCTTTTTTCTGCGCTCGCAGATCCTCTCGCAGGATAAGGGCACGGCGCGCATGCAAGAGGTGTGGGGCTTTATCAAGGCCGGGGCAAATGCCTACCTGGGCCGGCAGTTCCGCACGATCGTCATTCTGATCGGCGTGCTGACGCTGGTGATGGCCGCCAGCGTGTTTGTGGTGCCTCCCACGGCCGAGGCTAACGAGATGTTTGGCGCCAATGCCACCACCTACGTGGCGATCGGCCGCGCGATTGCCTTCCTGATGGGCTCGCTGTTCTCGTACTCGGTGGGCTTCATCGGCATGAACGTGGCCGTCGAGGGCAACGTGCGCGTGGCCGCGGCCTCGCGCAAGGGCTACAACCCGGCCATGCAGATCGCGTATAAGTCGGGCTCGGTCACTGGTATGCTGTGCGTCGGCCTGGGCCTGCTTGGCGGTACGCTGATCTTCTTGGTGTTCGGCATGGCCGCCCCCGACGCGCTGCTGGGCTTCGGCTTTGGCGGCTCGCTGATCGCGCTGTTTATGCGCGTGGGCGGCGGTATTTACACCAAGGCCGCCGATGTCGGTGCCGACTTGGTCGGCAAGGTCGAGGCCGGCATCCCCGAGGACGACCCGCGCAACGCGGCAGTTATCGCCGACCTTGTCGGCGATAACGTCGGCGACTGCGCCGGCATGGCCGCCGACGTGTTCGAGAGCTTTGAGGTTACGCTGGTGTCGGCGATGATCCTGGGCATCGTGCTCGGGGCCGCCTCGGCATCGCCCAACGTGCCCGGCTCGGCGCTGCGCTTTGTGGTCTTCGCACTGCTGCTCCGCGGCATCGGCGTGATCGCGTCGATCATCGGTAACCAGTTCGTGCGCACCGACGAGCGCCGCCGCAACGCGATGGCTGCTATGAACAAGGGCTACTATATCGCCGCCGCCATTGCGGTGCTCGGCTTTATAGCGATCACACCCTTCTTCATGACCGACCCGACCACCGGGCAGGTCGATTGGCGGCCGTTCCTGGCCACGCTCTCGGGTATCATCCTGGCCATCGTGCTCGACAAGCTCACCGAGTACTTCACCTCGACGCACTACTCGCCGGTGAAGGAAACCAGCAGCGCCTCGCAGACTGGCGCGGCCACCAACATCCTCTCGGGCCTGTCGCTGGGCATGGAGTCGAGCGTGTGGGCGATCATTGTGATCGGCCTGTCGATCCTGGCCTCGGTGCTGATCTTCAGCGGCTACTCCAGCAACGCGACGATCCAGTTCGCCTCGGTGCTGTACGGCGTGTCGCTTACCGGCATCGGCATGCTCTCGCTCACCGGCAATACGATCTCGATGGACTCGTTCGGCCCGATCTCCGATAACGCCAATGGCATCGGCGAGATGGCCGGGCTCGATAAGAACGCCCGCAACGTGATGGACGACCTCGACGCGGTCGGCAACACCACCAAGGCCGTCACCAAGGGCATCGCGATTGGCTCGGCGGTGATCGCCGCCGTGGCACTGTTTGGCTCGTTCCTCACCGATACCGGTAAGGTGCAGCAGCAGCTTGGCCAGACGCCGCTCTCGGGTATCGATGTGGCCTCGCCGCTGGTGTTCATTGGCCTGCTGGTCGGCGGCGCGGTGCCGTTCCTGTTCTCGTCGCTGACGATCCGCGCGGTGTCGCGCGCGGCTTCGCAGATTGTGAACGAGGTGCGGCGCCAGTTCAAGATCCCCGGCTTGATGGAGGGGAAGGTGCTGCCCGACTACGCCCGCGCCGTCAGCATCTCGACCTCGGCGGCCCAGAAGGAGCTGGTCAGCCTCGGCGTGATCGCGGTGATGGTGCCGGTGCTTGTCGGCTTCCTGCTGGGCGTCGAGGCGCTCGGCGGCTTCCTGGCCGGCATCATCCTCTCGGGCCAGCTGATGGCCGTGTTCCAGTCGAACGCTGGCGGTGCCTGGGATAACGCCAAGAAGTACATCGAGGAAGGCAACTACGGCGGCAAGCACTCCGAGCCGCATAAGGCCGCCGTCGTCGGCGACACCGTCGGCGACCCGCTGAAGGACACCGCTGGCCCGGCGCTTAACCCGATGATCAAGGTGATCAACCTCGTGGCGGTGATCATCGCGCCGATCGTGGTCACCGTGCGCGTGCCAGGCCAGTCGATCGGCATCGGCGTGATTGTGGCGATGCTGCTGTGCCTCGCGGCGCTAGTCTGGGCGATCTGGCAGAGCAAGCGCGAAGGCGAGTCTGTGGCTGTTGAGCCAAGCTCGCCGGTGACGAGCGCCAAGAAAGCCTAGCTGCTGAAAGCCTGCGTAGGAACAAGAGTGCGAGGGGCAATGCCCCTCGCACTCTTGTTCTGGCGGGTCGTGGCCACATTCGTGGCCACG
>CALLYN010000099.1 GCA_937858455.1 uncultured Kouleothrix sp. | reverse complement strand
ATCTGCGTGTTGCCCAGAACGCTCGTATTGAGCGGAAGAGTGCGCCAGGCATAGGGCGTGTAGCCTCCGCTGCCCTGAAGCGCGACGGGGCTGTACGCAACATTGATCGAGCCGTTCGGCAGCGGGCCCGGCAAGTGATGGATCCGCGCCTGATGGTGCCGTGCCCGGCGGGGTGGATCGACGACGACGATCCGTGCACCGCCGATTCGTGCGATCCCGGCACGGGCTGCGAGAACACCCCGATCGACGATTGCCCGGCCGGCGCGAGCGACGCTGGAACGTCTGACGCTGGCTGCCCTCGGGTCTGTGGCGACGGCCGCGTCGAGTGCGGTGAGGTCTGCGACTACGCCGCTGGGCCGTGCTGCAACCTGACCTGCGATGGCTACGCGAACGGTACGGTGTGTCGTGCCTCAGCCGGCGCGTGCGATCTGCCCGAGTTGTGCGACGGCACCACGGGTGCTTGCCCGAGCGACGTCCGCCGAATCCTCGACGTCTGCCGCGCCTCGGCCGGCGCCTGTGACGTGGAAGAACACTGCGACGGGATGCGCGTCGATTGTCCGCCCGACGACAAGCGCCCAGCGACGACGCTGTGTCGGGCGAGCGCCGGCCTCTGCGACCTCGCCGAGTACTGCACGTTCCGCGCGCACATCGCCCTCGGCGATACGAGCACGGCGAACGCGCTGCTCCTGCAGAACATGGAGCAACGGCCGCGCTGGAGCGGCGCCCCGTCGGCCCGCGTCGACGTGGTGGCGGCGCACCTCGGCGGCCTTGGGGTTGGTCACCGGGTTGTAGCGCGAGGGCGCCTGCGGCAGCCCGGCGAGCAGCGCGCACTCGGCTAGGTCGAGGTCGCGCGCGGGCTTGCCGAAGTAATGCCGCGCCGCCGCCTCGACGCCATAGGCCCGGCCGCCGTAGTAGCTCTGGTTGAGGTACAGCTCCAGGATCTCGTCTTTGGGGTAGCTGGCGGTGAGCTTAAGCGCGAGCGCGGCCTCGCGCAGCTTGCGCGCCAGCGTGCGCTGGCGCGCAAGCTCGGGGTCGAGCAGAAAGCCGCGCGCGAGCTGCTGGGTGATCGTCGACCCGCCGGCCACCAGGTCGCCGCTGCGCAGGTCGGCCCAGGCCGCGCGCGCGATGCCGCGTATGTCGAGGCCGGGGTTTTGGTAGAAGCTGGTGTCTTCGATCGCGATCGTGGCCTGGCGCAGCGCCAGCGGGATGGCGCTCAGCGGCACCGGGCGCTGGCGGCCGCTCAGCGGATCGGGCAGCTCGTACAGCAGCTTGCCCTGGCGATCGAGGATGCGCGTGCTGCCAAGCGCGGCGCGGGCGCGCAGCCGCTCGGGGGTAGGCAGCTCGGTGGTGAGCCAGATGTACCCGCCGGCCACGGCCAGCAGCGCCAGCGCCAGGGCGGCAGTGCGCGCGCCCCAGCGGCGGGCGCGGCCAAACCATAGGTGCTGTTGCCGAGCAGCCGGCGCCATAGCAGCCTCCGGGTACGAAGCCAAACATCTACACGACGAGCGAGCCAGGCGAACCGTTTCATGTATCATAACATAGCGCTCAACGCACTCGAATGAAGGTACGCTGACATTCGCGTGACTCGCGCACAACATATCGCTATGAACTTTTTCACAGCGATAATCAAGAGTATTTTACGAATACTGTGAGCTATTTCACACTACGTATACGATCTACGCGTAAAGATACGTAATTCTCACGATACCACTTGAAATCCAACTGGGTAGACTAGTATCGATCTTGTGTGCGGACAAGACACTGGCCGGCGCATATCGCGCATAGCGTTTGTTTAGACGGTTTTACTGCAGCTACATCGAAAGTAGTATGTTACGGCCCTGCAGCCTACGCTATACTGAGCAATACATTCCCCTTCAGGTATCGCAGTGGCATAGCCAGTAGCCCCGGCATTGGGCTATCTAACCAGCCGCCGAGCGCCGCCGCGCATCCAGCGTGGCCGGGCGCGTATTTTGTGCTGCTCGCAAACACCAGCATTCATCCGGAGGTTCGCCATGCGACGCTTCGCCACCCCCGCCCTCGCGCCAGCGCTGCTGCTCCTGGCGCTGGCCCTGACGATCGCCCTGGCCGTGCTGCCGCGCGCTGTGGCAGCCGCCCGCCCCGACCCGGTGACGGCGG
>CALLYN010000098.1 GCA_937858455.1 uncultured Kouleothrix sp. | reverse complement strand
ATATTCTGCCGAACATCCTGCCGCCGGTGATCGTGCTGGCGACGCTCGGCATGGCCTCGGCGATCATCACCGGCTCGACGCTCAGCTTCCTCGGGCTAGGCATCAAGCCACCAACACCTGAGTGGGGTAACATGCTCGACGAGGGACGCGGCTTTCTCCAGCGGGCTTGGTGGGTCGCGTTTTTCCCTGGCCTGGCGATTATGTTGACAGTGTTCTCGATCAATCTGCTGGGCGATGGCCTGCGCGATGCGCTCGACCCGCGCCTGCGTCGAAAATAAAGTTGGCTGCCGGCCCGATTTGGGCCAAGAGCGGTCGGAAGGGATATCTATGCGCTTTACCGATAAGGTGGCGATCGTCACCGGCGCTGGTAATGGGATAGGGTTGGCGATTGCGCAGGCTTTCGCGGCCGAGGGTGCCAAGGTTGTGATCGCCGATATCAACGGCGCGGCTGGCGAGCGCGCGGCCACCAAGCTCGGCGACGCGGCGCTGGCCGTGCAAACCGATGTTGCCGACGAGGCCAGTGTGGTGCGGATGGTCAAGGCTGCTACGGATCGCTACGGCAAGGTCGATATCTTGGTCAACAACGCGGGGGTGGTCGCCCACAAGCTGCTGCTCGAGATGGACCGCGACACCTGGGATCGGCAGATCGACGTCCAGCTCACCGGGCCGTTCCTGGTCTCCAAGCATGTCGCCCGTCATATGATCGACCGGGGAGTGCGCGGGCGAATTGTCAACATCTCGTCGGTCTCGGCGCTGATGGGCCGGGTCAAGGGCGGCGCACACTGCGCGTCCAAGGCTGGGCTGACACTGCTGACCAAGGTGCTGGCGATGGAGCTTGGCCAGTACGGCATCACTGTCAACGCGGTCGCGCCTGGCCTGGTCGAAACCGCGGCGCAAAAGGAAGAGATGAACTTATCGTCGGAGTACCAGAACCGCTACTTGCAGGAGCTGCCGACCGGCCGGCTCGGCCAGCCGTCGGATATTGCCAACGCCGTGCTGTTCCTGTCCTCCGATGCCTCAGAGTGGATCAGCGGGCAGCTTTACGTCGTAGACGGCGGGCTGATGGCTGGGCACCTGTCGTTCCAGGGCGTCCACGATTTTACGATGTTACATGGAACTGGCACAGGCCAATGACCAACCACTCGATCCAAACCTACCTTGGCAACGTCCACCTGATCGACGGTATGGGCGGCCCTGTTCCCGCTGAGCCATATGCTCTCCTGATTGAGGGGCGCACGATCATCGCGGTCGCGCCTCAGCGCGAGCTACGCTGCCCACCGGGCGCCGTGTCGTTCGATCTGCGCGGCATGACCGTGATGCCCGGCCTGATCGACTGCCACGACCACCTGGCCGACCTCGAAGGCAGCATGCAGCAGCGCGCGGCCATCCCGCCGAGCTTGGCGGTGCTTAAAACCGCACAGGTCTTCCACGATACGCTGCTGGGCGGCTGCACCGGCATTCGCGATGCATCGGGTGTCGACCTTGGGATGAAACTCGCGGTCGAGCAGGGTATCATCCCTGGGCCGCGCCTCAAGATCAGTATCACGATCCTCTCGCAGTTTGGCGGGCACAACGACCACACCGAGCCGGCTGGGATCGACTCGCGCTTTCCCAAGCTTCAAGGTATCCCCGACGGCATCTGCGACGGGGCCGATGCGTGCCGCCGCAAGGTGCGCGAGGTTATTCGCGCCGGCGCGGACTGGATCAAAATCGCGACGACCGGAGGTGTCGGCACGCCGATCGGCGGCCCGCTTGTGCGCCAGTTCTCGGTCGACGAGGTTCGCGCGATCGTCGACACCGCGCATGCGGCCGGCAAGCCGGTGATGAGCCACGCCTATGGCGGCGAGGGCGTGAAGATCTGCCTCGACGCCGGCGTCGACAGCATCGAGCACGGGGCGGCAATCAACGACGATCTGATCGAGCAGATGGCCCGCCAGGGCACCTGGCTGGTGCCAACCTTCACGGTGCTGCGGAAAGTGCTGGAGATCGATACGCGCCAGCCCGGCATGCTCCCCGAGTATATGCCGCGCAAGGCCAGCTGGCTGGTCGAGCGCCAACGCGAAAGCTTTCCAAAGGCGCTCGCGGCCGGCGTGCGGATCGCGATGGGCACCGACGCTGGCGGCTTCGGCCATGGGCGCAACGCTGGCGAGCTGGCCTACATGGTTGAGGCAGGCATGACCTCAATGCAGGCGATCGTCGCCGCTACACGCATGGGTGCAGAGTGTATGGGTCTCGGCGGCGAGGCGGGTGTCTTGCGCGAAGGAGCTCATGCCGATCTGCTGGCGATTGACGGCGACCCTCTGGACGACGTGCGCATCTTGGAGGATCGTGCGCGGCTGCGATTGATTATGAAGGATGGGGTTTTCGTAAAGAATACACTGAGCGGTTGATCCACCGACGACCTGCTCTGGGAGCATCGGCCCATGACACGCACCTTTGAATGGCTTCCTGTCACGACACTGGCGAGCGGGGCAGAGCTGCGCGTTCCCCTTCACACCCTGCGCGGCGCGTACGCTGGCCCGACGCTTGGGCTGTCGGCGCTGGTTCATGGCAACGAGCCGCTACCTTCGATTGGGATTATTCGCGCCTTACTGGAGCGGATCGATCCGGCCGAGCTGCGCGGCACGGTGCTGGCGGCGCCGGTGTTAAACCCGCTTGGCTACGCCGCTATGACACGCCACACCCCCGAAGACGGGCTGAACCTGAACGCAGCCTTCGTCGACTCCGACGCCGGCGGTCACCCCGAGCCGGTCAAGACGGTCAGCATCCAGCTATCGTCGGCAATAAGCGCGGGGTTCCTCAGCCGCTTGAACTACCAGATCGACTTTCACACCGGCGGCAATGCCAGTGTCCACATGATCGAATTCAACGACGACGAGGAGTCGCTGGCGATAGCGCGGGCATTCAATATGCCGATCCTGCTTCGCGATGTCTGGCTGCCGGGGCAGATGTGGGCGCGTGCCGAGCAGCTCGGCGTTAAGGCGATTGTGGCCGAGCTGGGCGGTGCCGGGCAGCTGTATGCCGAGTGGGTCGAGCGCGGTGTCGCCGGCGTGCTGAACGTGATGCGCCAGCTCAAGATGCTGCCCGGCGAGGTGCTTCCGCCGCCGCGCCAGTTTGTCGTCAACAACCTGCCCGGCCACGAGGAGAACCTAAACATCCTGCGACCGCGCGAGGCCGGGCTGATCGTGCCCGAGCCGGCGATCACGCCGCGCGTGGCCTTCGACGGCCAGCCAATCGTCGGGGCGCAGGTGCTCGGGCGGCTGCTAAACCCCTACGATCTGACGCTGCGCCAGGAGTTTGCCACGCCGTTTGAGCGCACACTCATGCTCGCCACGCGCATCGCCCCAACATGGTGTACGCCGGGTGAGTTCGGCTATATCATCACCGACGCCGACAAAGCCGAGGTGCTCGAATAATTCCCTCGGAAGAAGAGGTTGCCATGCTGTTGAAAGGCAAAGTCGCGCTGGTGACGGGAGCGGGGCGTGGGCTAGGCGCCGGCATTGCCCGCGCGCTGGCGCGCGAAGGCGCGCGAGTGTGCGTGACCGATATCAACCAGGCCGAGCTGGCCGAGTCTGCGGCAGAGCTCGGTGCCGACGGCGGCGAGGTGATTGCGCTGCCGCTGGACGTCAGCGACCTGCCCATGTTTGAGTCGACGGTGCGCCAGGTGGCCGGGCAATGGGAACGCCTCGACGTGCTCGTTCACAACGCGATCTACATGCCGCTTATCCGTTTCGAGCACCTGTCGCCGGATGAATGGTGGCGGCAGATCAACGTCGGCTTAGGCGGCCTGTACAACGGAGCGCGCGCCGTCTGGGATGTGATGAAGGCGCAAGGCGGCGGCCATATCATCGGGATTGCGAGCGGCTCCAGCGTGCGCGGCTACAAGGACGAAGTGGCATATTGCACGATCAAGCACGGCCAGGAAGGCTTTGTCAAGGCGTTGTCGCTTGAGGCATCCAAGGACAAGATCGCGATTAACACGATGGGGCCTGGGAAGCCGATCAAGCCGACGCGGGTCACCCGCGCTGAGCTGGCCCGCATGCCGGCTGCCGAGCAATCCGGGTGGGCCGACCCGGCTGAGCTTGGCAAGGCGTTTGCCTGGCTGGCCGCCCAGCCGCCCGAGCGCTTCAGCGGGTTGCGCTTCGACGCTGGGCCGATCGCCGACACGGTCGCAGCCGAGGGGTATGGCTTCGCGTTCGACGCCAAGAAAGTCACACTATACCCGGACGACTTCGCTGCTCGCCTGCGCTGGTATGCCTCGTACGAGGACTGATACGCTGTTCGCTTGATCACGTATAGATTGCGTTGTACTACGTGGCAAAGCCACGGAGTACAACGCAATAAGAAGTTTGGGGGCGGCGAAGCCGCCCCCAAACCCCCACCAAAGTGTAAGTAATCAAGCGAATTCGGTATGATACCAAGAATCACAGAGGCGAGAGGGATCTATGAGCGAACAAAAAGTCCGCTGGGGTGTGATCAGCACCGCAAACATCGGGCGCCGTGCGATCTTGCCGGCGATACGGCGCTCGCATAACGGCGTACTTGTCGCGGTTGGCAGCCGCGACCTAGCCAAGGCGCGTGCATTTGCACACGAGCTAGATATCCCGCGAGCCTATGGCAGCTACGAGGAAGTTCTGAACGACCCCGAGGTCGAGGCGATCTACATCCCACTGCCGAATAGCCTCCACCGTGAGTGGGCCATCCGCGCGGCTGAAGCGGGCAAGCACGTTTTGTGCGAGAAGCCACTTGGGCTGGATGCTGCGGAGTGCTTCCAGATGGAAGTGGCCGCGCGGGCACATGATGTGCTGCTCATGGAGGCGTTTATGTACCGCTTCCATCCACAGACGGCGCGTGTGCGCGAGCTGATCGCAGCCGGGACGATCGGCAAGCCGCAGCTGATCCGTGCGTCGTTCAGCTTTCGCCTGACGAACCCAGCCAACATTCGCCTGAACCCGGAGCTAGGGGGCGGGTCGCTCATGGACGTGGGCTGCTACTGCGTCAACGTCGCTCGCACGCTCTTTCAGTCGGAGCCAACCGAGGCCCAGGCCTCGGCCGAGTGGAGCGCAAGCGGCGTAGACGAGCTTATGGTTGGCAGCATGCGCTTTCCTGGCGGGCGCTGGGCCCAATTCGACTGCGCGCTGACGATAGCGCGTCGCGAGGCGTACCAGGTGATTGGGGATGAAGGCTATATCGACGTGCCGATCGCGTTCCTTCCGGGGACAGTCGACACGCAGTTTCGCATCCATGATAAGCAGGGCCTGCGAGTCGAGACGATCGATGGCGTAGACGAGTACCAATTGATGGTCGAGCACTTTGCCGACTGCGTGCGGAATGGTAATCGGCCACGTTACTCAGCGGGCGAGGCCGCCGCGAATATGCGCGCGATCGCAGCACTCTACCAGTCGGCGCGCAATGGCGGCAGGCTAGAAGTGGTTGCAAGCCAGTGATGCCGTGCACAATTCGGCAGATAGGGCAGCGCACGAGGCGCCATGCTCCATCTGCAACCCAATGTGTTGCCAACGAGCATAATAGGGAACGCGATGTCAAATGAACCACGTTACACCGTGCTGATTACGACCTACCTCGAGCCCGAGCACATCGAGCGGCTGCGCGCAGTCAGCCCGCGGCTCGACGTGATCTACGAGCCGGAGCTCATTGCAGCGCCACGCTACCCGGCCGACCACTACAACACGATCAAGCGGACGCCCGAGCAAGAAGACCGCTGGCGCGAGCTGTTGAAGCGCGCCGACATCCTGTTCGACTTCGACCCGACGCATCGTGAGGATCTGCCCGAGGTCGCTCCAAACCTCCGCTGGGTTCAGGCTACCAGCGCTGGGATCGGCCAGTTCGTGCGGCGCATGGGCTATGAGCAGAGCATGCCAGGCGTTGTTTTCACGACCGCAAGCGGCGTTCATGCCAAGCCGCTCGCCGAGTTTTGCGTGCTGGCCATGCTGGCGTTCGGCAAGGGGCTGCGACGCATGATTGAAGATCAGCGCCGTAAGCACTGGGAACGTTACGCAGGCACCGACCTTGACGGGCGCACGCTTGGGATTGTCGGCGTCGGCAGCATTGGCACAGAAGTGGCACGCTTGGGCCAGGCGCTAGGCATGACGGTGATTGGAACTAAGCGCACGGTTGCCGGTGCCGACCTCGGCGCGCTGCACCTTGATGCGCTTTACACACCAGACGAGCTTGCAGAGGTGTTGCGGCGAGCGGAGTTCCTTGTGATTGTCACCCCGCATACCGATGAAACTGAAAAACTGATTAGTGCGGCCGAGCTGGCGCTCATGCCGCAAGGCGCCGTGCTCATTAACATTGGCCGTGGGGCGGTGGTAGACGAGCCGGCGCTGATCGAGGCACTGCGCTCGGGGCAGCTCGGCGGTGCGGCGCTCGACGTGTTTGAGCACGAGCCGCTTCCAGCAGACTCGCCGCTTTGGAGCCTGCAGAACGTGCTGGTTAGCCCGCACTCCGGCAGCACCAGCGACCGGGAAAACAGCCGGCTGACCGAGCTGTTCTCGGAAAACCTGCGCCGTTTTCTTGCCGGCGAGCCACTGCTGAATATTCTAGACATTCAGGCACTCTACTGATTGGCTTCCTGAGCTATGATACGCTGTTCGCTTGATCACGTATAGATAGTGTTGCACTACGTGGCGAAGCCAC
>CALLYN010000097.1 GCA_937858455.1 uncultured Kouleothrix sp. | reverse complement strand
CTGCGGCGGGCGGTGGCGGGGCGAGACGCGGGGCGGGGCCAGCGACACCGGCGAAGCAGCACAGGGCCAGCGCGATCAGCGCGCATACGAGCAAGCGCATATTTTCTCCTCTTCACAGGTTCGATGCCCAGGCCGAGAGCGCAGTGGCGCGAAGCCGCCTTATTATACCAACTCCGTTTGATTACTTGTGTTTTCTTGTGCGGCGCCCAAGGGCTCGTGCAACGTCGGCCCTCACCCCCCTTACCCCCTCTCCTAACAGGAGAGGGGGAGGGGTCGAAAGACGTTGCACGAGCCCTGTGCGGCGCCCGGCAAAGCCGGGCGCCGCACAAGAAAAAGAAAGTTCGGGGGCGGCAAAGCCGCCCCCGAACCCCAACATCACCACCACCCTCACCCTCACCACCACTATCACCACGCACCTGCGCAAGTGCCCATGCCAGCGGCGCAGGTCAGGCAGGGCTGTTCAAGCGCGTGCTCAGCCAGCTTGTGACATCGGCGAGGCTGTCGGTGCTGACCTCGTGGGCCATGGGGTACTCGTGGTAGGTTAGCTCGACCGGCAGCTTTTCGAGGATCGCGCGGCTGGCGCGGCCGTTCTGGATCGGCAGCACTGTGTCGCGGATGCCGTGCACCACCAGGAAGGGTTTGCCGGCCAGGCGCGCGGCCGGTGCGATCAGCGGCTTGAGCTCGTCGGGCACGCGGCCGCTCATAAGCACCGCCCCGGCCACCAGCTCGGGCTGCGTAAGCGCGATGCTCGAGGCCAGCATCGCGCCCTGGCTGAAGCCGCACACATACACCCGGCGCGGATCGGCCTCGTAGGCGGCCGTGGCCGCATGAATGAACTCGCCGGCCAGCTTGCGGCTTGCCTCGGCCTGACGCGCGTCGATCGAGATGCCGCTCGCCGTCCAGCCCAGCTCGAACCAGGCGTAGCTGCCGTGCATGAGGGTGTAGGGGGCGCGCACGCTGAGAACCAGAAAGCGCGGGTCGAGGTAGGGCGCTAGCCCGAACAGGTCGGCCTCGTTGCTGCCATAGCCGTGGAGCAGGATCAGCAGCGGCGGCGGGCCATTGCCGCGCTGGCGCGGCCGCTGGCTCAGGTGCACCAGCGACAGGGTTGATTTGGTGGTCATGCCCTTTCTTTCGCCATTCAAGCTGAAGGTATAAAAATAGTTTAACAAGCTGCGCGGCTATTGTACCACAGAAGGCGCGTCGAGCGACCATTTGATGTTTTCGCTATCGCGCCCAACCTGGCGCATGCCGATGCGCTCGAGCACACCGATCGAGGCAATGTTGTCGTGCAGGCACTCGGCCAGCACGCGCTGCACGCCGGGCTGGGCAAATGCCCACGCCGCCAGGGCGCGCGCTGCCTCGGCGGCGTAGCCGCGCCGCCGGAATGCCGGCAGCACGCTGTAGCCAATCTCGACGGCGCCGGCAGCGTCGGGCGGGCCTTTGAAGCCGATATCGCCCACCAGCGCGGCCTCGGCCGGCAGCAGCATCAGCCAGATACCCCAGCCCTGGGCGGCGGTCTCGGCGCCGACAAGCTGGCCGTACAGCGGAAGGAAATCGCGCAGATCAGCGCCAGGCCAGTCGCCAGGCACATGCACGCCCAGCCGCGCCGCCAGCGCCGCGCGGTCGTCGAGCGCGGCCTGTGCCGCCTCCACCGAGCAAGTCACCAGGCGCAGGCGTTGGGTTGTGATCTCGGGCATGGGGCACTCCCTTCGTGTAGTATGTGCGGTTTTCCGCGCTCCGCGCGGAAAACCGCACAGAAGGCTGCCGCAGGTGAAAACGCATCGCTTGAGGAAGCCGAATCACGCACGTGCGCAACTCCTAAGAGCCTGTTTGAAAAGGGGTGCGCGAGGGGCATAGCCCCTCGCACTTCCCTTC
>CALLYN010000096.1 GCA_937858455.1 uncultured Kouleothrix sp. | reverse complement strand
CACGCCATACAGCCGGTCGCGCCGGTCGCGCAGCAGCGGGTCGAGCCCTTCGCCAAAATCGGGTTGCAAAATCTCGTCGGCGTAGGTTTCGCTCACTGTGTTGATGATATCGGCGTAGTAGATGCCGCGCCCCATGAAGTCGACCACGTCGTTGAGATGCGGCATATCGGGGTGCGCAATAAAGCCGTACTCGTCGACGCCGGCCACTTCGAGCACGCGGTAGCCAAAAATACCCTGGTAGGCCAGGTTGTGGATGGTATAGACGCAGGCAGTGCGCGCGTAAAATGGGTCGTGCTTGTAGATCGTTTTCAGCCAGTTTGGCACGATCGCGGTGTGCCAGTCGTGGCAGTGGATCACGTCGGGCTGCCAGCCAAGCCGCTTGATGCCTTCAAGCGTGGCGCGGCAGAAAAAAATAAAGCGGTCGGCGTCGTCTTCGTACATATAGATGCCGTCGCGCTCGTAGTAGTGCTGGTTATCGACCATGTATACCGGTATGTCATCGTGGTCGGGGAGGTGCGTCTGCAGCAGCCCGGCCTCGATGTCGTGGTCGTCCATGGGCACCGGGTAGGGCGGCAGCGCGACGCTCAGGTCGAAGCGCGCGCGGTCGATCCGGCCGTAGCGCGGCATGGCTACGCGTACGTCGTGCCCGTCGGCCCTGAGCGCTTTGGGCAGCGCCCCGGCCACGTCGGCCAGGCCGCCGGTTTTGGCGAATGGCACCACCTCGGCGCTCATCAGCAGGATCTTCAGCGCTGCGTTTGGCATAGCTCCTCGCGCGGTAGCATGGGCGAATACATCGGCGTTACGCTGGGCGAAGCTGGCCCAGGGCGGCAAGCGCGCGCCGCGCCACTTCGGCAGGCGTGCCTTGGGCATCGATGCGGCGTAGCAGCCCGGCGGCGCTGTAGAACTCGAGCAGCGGCTGCGTCTGCTCGTGGTACACGGCCAGGCGCTGGCGCACCACCTCGGGCCGGTCGTCGTCGCGCTCCACGAGGCGCCCGCCGCGCTCCTGGCAGCGCATCACGCTCGAAAGGTCGTCGATGTGCACCGGGAACGGCTCGCCCGCGCCCTCGCAGATCCGCCGGCCGCTGAGCCGGCGCACCACCTCTTCGTCGTTCACGCCGAGCGCCAGCACGGCGTGCAGCTCGCGCTTGAAGTCGGCAAGCATGCCCACCAGGCCGCGCGCCTGGCGCAGCGTGCGCGGGTAGCCGTCGAGCAAAAAGCCCTGGCTTGGCTCAAGGCGCTCGAGCGTGCCGCGCATCAGCCGATCCATCAGCGAGTCGGGCGCGAGGTTGCCGCGATCGAGATACGGCACTACCTCGCGGCCGATCGCGCTGCGCGCCTGGATCTCGGCGCGCAGGCGCTGGCCTGTCGAGATGCTCACAAGCGTGTATGCGTGTACCAGCGCTTCGGCGATCGTGCTTTTGCCCGAGCCAGGCGGCCCGACAAGCACAAGGTTCAGCGGCTGGTCGGGCGGCTGCGTCATGGTATCCTTGTCTGCGTATGTGTGTTTGGCGCCTATTATACCGCATCCCTCGCATGCCCGGCGCCCTGGCGCGGGGCCGTGTAGGGTGCCGCCAGAGACCGGTGCGCTGTGCCCTCGCTCTCTGCCCCTGGTGTGCGCGAGCACAGGCTAGGCTGATCGGGCTGATATTGACGTCGCTCTACAGGTCGCGCCAACCTATGGTGCCACCGCAAGGTGTTTATATTTGTTAGGCGTCTCTATAAGCAAACGTTGGCTTGGCCCGCGTTTGCTGCGATGGGTCTTGTATGCTATACTACCGTCTGGTGCGTCCCAACGCGCCGAATTACACACATCCCCTGATCGCGGCGGCCCTGCCGGCGGCGCGCCGGTTCCGCAGCGAGCAGAGGGGGGTGGCGGAGTCGTTTGACTGGTAGCTATTAAGGAGGCATGGTACACGTATGACCCAGGGAACCCAACGGCTTGTTTCCATGAAGTCGCTGCTGGAGTCGGGCGCGCATTTCGGGCATCAGACCAAGCGCTGGAACCCGAAGATGAAGCCGTATATCTTCGCGGCGCGCAATGGCATCCACATCCTCGATCTGCAGAAGACGATCGTCGGCCTGACGTCGGCCTACAACTTCGTGGTCGAGACGGTTGCGGCAGGCGGGAAGGTGCTGTTCGTCGGCACCAAGAAGCAGGCCCAGGAG
Organism: uncultured Kouleothrix sp.; assembly: GCA_937858455.1. Lineage (GTDB taxonomy): Bacteria > Chloroflexota > Chloroflexia > Chloroflexales > Roseiflexaceae > Kouleothrix. The sequence continues at coordinate 4,402 of CALLYN010000096.1, read as the reverse complement.
GCGATCGCCGAAGAGGCCGCGCGCGCGAACCAGTTCGCCATCACGCAGCGCTGGCTGGGCGGCACGCTCACCAACTTTGTCACTATTCGCAAGCGCCTGCGCTACCTGGCCGATCTGGAAGATCAGCGCGATCGCGGCGATTTCTCCCGGCTCACCAAGGCCGAGGGGCTCAAGCTTGGCGAAGAGATCGAGAAGCTGAACCGCGTGTTTGCCGGCATCAAGAAGATGGATCGGCTGCCCGGCGCGCTGTTCATCGTCGACCCGCATAAAGAAGATTTGGCGGTGAAAGAGGCGCGCAAAGTCGGCATCCCGATCGTCGCCATGGTCGATACCAACTGCGATCCCGACGTGATCGACTATGTGATCCCGACCAACGACGACGCCATTCGCAGCATCCGCCTGATCACCGGCAAGATCGCCGACGCGGCGATCGAGGGCGCGAATCGGCGCGAAAGCTCGCAGGCCGACCTGATGCGCGGCGGGCGCTACGATCAGCCACGCCCGGCCGCGGCTCCCGAGGCCGCCGATGAGTCGGAAGACGTGCCGGTCGCGTAGAACGCCTAGCGATTCGCCAATTGGGAACTGAGGAAGATCGAAGGCGGCGGCACGGCTGTGTGGCCTTCGCTCTTCCCCTTTTTATGTTTATCATGCACACGAGTGCTTGCGCCCGGTTGCCACTATGCGGTATGCTGGGCGCGGCTCGCAATCTGTAAGGAGCAGAGCTGTGGCAGAGATCACTGCGCAAATGGTCAAAGAGCTGCGCGAGCGCACCGGCGCCGGGGTAAAGGAAGCCAAAGACATCCTCGTGCAGACCGGCGGCGATATGAAGAAGGCCTTCGAGGTGCTGCGCGAAAAGGGCCTGAAGGTCAGCGACAAGGTGCAGGGCCGCGAGGCCAAAGAGGGCCGCGTCGAGGTGTATATCCACCCCGGTTCGCGCATGGCCGCGATGGTCGAGGTCGACTGCGAGACCGATTTCGTGGCGCGCACCGAAGATTTTATCGCGCTGACGAAGGATCTGGCGCTGCACGTGGCCGCCATGAACCCGCGCTACCTCAAGCCCGAGGACGTGCCTGCCGATGTGCTGGCCGAGAGCGGCGAGACGCCCGAGAAGTTCAACGAGCAGTATGTGCTGCTGGCCCAGCCGTTTGTCAAAGATGGCTCGCGGACGATCGAAGACAAGATCAAAGATACCGTCGCGAAAGTACGCGAGAATGTCATTGTTCGCCGGTTCGTGCGCTATGAGATTGGAGGATAGCCGCGAGCCAAGAACCAAGAGCCGAGAACCGGCCAGTATGCGCAGGGTTCTCGGCTCTTCGCTCTGGCGCTGCGGCGCGTGCTATGGCTGAGCCAAAGTATCATCGCGTATTGCTCAAGCTCAGTGGCGAAGCCCTCGTCGGCGAGAATGGCGATGCGCTGTCTTCCGAGGTGCTCGAATTTTACGCCCAGGAGATCATCTCGATCCTGTCGGTGGGCGCGCAGGTTGCTGTGGTGCTCGGCGGCGGCAACATCTGGCGCGGCAACCGCGCCTCGGCGCGGCGCATGGACACCGCGCAGTCGCACTACATGGGCATGCTCGCGACGATTATCAACGCGCTGGCCCTGCAAGATGCGCTCGAAGGCCGCGGCGTGGTGACGCGAGCCATGACGGCGATCAAGATGGACGAGGTCGCCGAGCCGTATATTCACCGCCGCGCCATTCGGCACCTCGAAAAAGGCCGCGTGATCATCCTGGCCGGCGGCACCGGCAGGCCATACTTCACCACCGACTCAGCCGCAGCGCTACGAGCCGCCGAGATCCACGCCGAAGTGATCCTCATGGCCAAAAACGGCGTCGATGGCGTGTACACCGCCGACCCGAAACGCGACCCGAGCGCGACCCGCTTTGATTTTATCACCTATATGGATGCATTGCAGCGCGGCCTGGCCGTGATGGACAGCACTGCGCTTACGTTCTGCATGGATAACAAAATCCCGATCATTGTCTTCGACCCGATGCGGTCGGGCAATATCGCCAGAATTGTGAATGGCGAGCGGGTTGGGACGCTCGTATCCGACTCGGCCGCCATCTGAAGGAGCGAGTCCATGATCAACGACATTTTGCGCGAGACCGAAACAAAAATGAAAAAGTCGGTCGAGTCGCTGCGCCAGCACCTGACGACGATTCGTACCGGCCGCGCGTCGCCTGCCTTGGTCGAACATATGCAGGTGGAGGCGTGGGGGTCGGCTATGCCGTTGAATCAGCTGGCGGGGATTACCACGCCCGACGCCAAGATGATCGTCATTCAGCCGTACGATAAAACGACGCTGAAGGCGATCGAAAAAGCCATCCAGAACTCCGACCTGGGGATCAATCCTTCGAACGATGGGATTGTTATCCGGCTGGCGCTGCCGCCACTCACCGAGGAACGCCGCCGCAACCTCACGAAGCAGGTGAAGGCGCATGTCGAGGAAGGCAAAGTGGCGGTGCGCAACTTGCGCCGTGACGGCGGCGATCAGATCAAAAAGCTCGAGCGCGAGAAGCAGGTTTCCGAGAACGACCAGCGCCGCGGCCAGGAGAAGCTGCAGGAGCTGACCGATAAGTATATTCGTGAGATCGAACACGTCGGCGCCGCCAAAGAAGCCGAGGTGATGGAAGTCTAGAGCGCACGATTTTGAGCGCCTCGCGATCTTCTCAAGCTCGAAACGCATTGCTCGAAACTTCTTCATGGGGGATGGAATGACGTCGGAGAAGCCTGCACTAGCGCAGATCCCCCGGCATATTGCGATCATCATGGATGGCAATGGCCGCTGGGCGAAACGTCGGGGTCTGCCGCGTCTGGCCGGGCATCGCGCCGGTGTCGAAAATATTCGGCGCATTCTGCGCGAGTGCACCGACCTGGGCATTCAGTACCTGACGATCTACGCCTTCTCGACCGAAAATTGGTCGCGGCCCTCGGCCGAGGTCGAGGGCCTGATGCGCATCTTTGGCGAGTTTCTCGATCGCGAAACGCGCTCGCTGCATGCCGAAGGCGTTAAGATCCGCCACCTTGGCAGCATGCAGGGCGTCTCGCCTGCGCTCCAGCGTAAGACCCAAGCGGCGCTCGATCTGACGCGCGAAAATCAGCGCATCAACCTGTGCGTGGCGTTTAATTATGGCGGGCGCGCCGATATCGTCGACGCAGTGCGCGCGCTGGTTGCGGCTGGCGTTGCCCCCGACGCGATTACCGAGCAGATGATCTCGGAACGCCTCTCGACCGGCGGCATACCCGACCCCGATCTGATCATCCGCACCAGTGGCGAGTGGCGGCTCTCGAATTTCTTGCTCTGGCAGGCGGCCTATAGCGAATATTGGGTCACGCCAACTTTTTGGCCCGATTTTAGCCCTGAGCTTTTGCGCCAGGCATTACACGATTATGGACAGCGCGAACGCCGCTTCGGCGGCCTCACCCAGAAATAAAAGCTCGCTGGCTCAGCGCGTCATCAGCGCGCTGATACTGCTGCCGATTGTGATTGGGCTGGTGTGGTGGGGTGTCTGGCCAATTGTGGTGCTCGTCGTCGCCGCAACTGTGGTCGGGCTGCTCGAACTGTACGGCGCGTTTGCGCAGGGCGGCTACCGGCCGCGCGTCGCGGTTGGCATCGCACTGGCGCTGGCGCTGATCGGCGCTGTCACCCTCCGCGCCACTACCTCGCTCGATCTGGTCATGCCGCTGATTACCCTGGCGATCGTCGCCAGCCTGGTGTTCGAGCTGACGCGCCACAGCGAGCGCGGCGGCGTGGCCTCGTGGGCGCTGACGCTGGCCGGCGCTTTCTACCTCGGCTGGCTGTTCAGCCAGTTCATTCCACTGCGCATGCTCAGCAGCGCGCTGCGGCCTAACCTGTTTACTCTGCTCGGCTTGCCACTCGATTCGGGCGCGGCCTGGATCTACCTCATTCTAGCGATTACCTGGATCCAGGACACGGCGGCGTATTTCGTTGGCAAGTATACCGGCCGGCATAAAATGGCACCAATACTCAGCCCCAAGAAAACGTGGGAGGGTGCGGTTGGCGGCCTGGTTGGCTCGGTGTTGGCATCGGTTGGATTCGCGGTGGTATTTGGCCTGCCGATCAACACTGCACAGGCGCTGTTCCTCGGGCTTGTCGGCGGCATTGTCGGCCCGCTGGGCGATCTGGCCGAATCGATGATCAAACGCCAGGTTGGCCTGAAAGATGCCGGCAACCTCATCCCCGGCCACGGTGGGATCCTCGATCGCGCCGATAGCCTGCTCTTCACCGGGCCGGTGCTCTACTACCTGATTAAACTCCTGCTGGTATAGCCCGGCCGCGTACCGCCACACTGCCTAGGGCTGGTGCAACGTCTTTCGACCCCTCCCCCCTCCCCTGTCAGGGGAGGGGGTGACACATCTGGCTGTGTGGTGCGGTCGCC